>SKWE01000118.1 GCA_007129055.1 Syntrophomonadaceae bacterium | reverse complement strand
TTCGACCTCGCCTTAACTTTGTAAGAACACAATCTCACCTGCATCGGGGACGGTTCTGATTTCAGGTAAAATGCTGATAGCAACAATCAGCCTGAAATTAGAACCGTCCCCGTTTTTGCGTTTTATTATTATCCTTCAATAAATTTTTCCGTCAAAAGATATGCTTCGTGGTCAGGATACTGCCTGGGCGGGTGCTTCGAAAAGAATGCCGAAGGGCCTTCTAAAACTCCACCTAGGCCCCGGTCCAGGGCCAGTTTGCAGCAGCGGATTGCATCAATGGCTATGCCCGCAGAATTGGGCGAATCCTCCACGCTTAAACGCATTTCTAAATTAATTGGCACATCACCAAATATCTGCCCTTCCATCCGTAAAAAACATACTTTGTTATCTTTCTGCCAGGACACATAATCGCTGGGACCAATATGTATATCGCGATCAGCAAGGCGTTTACCTGCTGCCGATTGGACAGCTTCAGTCTTAGAAATCCTCTTGGTGGCCAGGCGCTCGCCATTAGTCATATTTAGAAAATCGGTATTGCCGCCGGTATTTAGCTGGTAAGACCTATCAAGCTTTACGCCCCTTTTGCTGAAAAGCTCCGCCAGGGCCCGGTGCAGAATAGTTGCTCCCATCTGAGACTTAATATCATCACCGATAATGGGAATATTTTTATCAGCAAACCGTTTTGCCCATGCGGGGTCGCTGGCAATAAAAACAGGGATGTTATTTATAAAAGCAATCCCGGCTTCCAGGGCGCATTCAGCATAAAATTTTGTCGCTTCTTCCGAACCTGCGGGCAGGTAATTCAGCAATACTTCCGCCCCGGATGAACGCAGTATTTCAACAATTTCATCTTTCGTTTTTTCACCTTCACTGCTTAATACGAAGGTATAATCGTCTTCAAAAGAAAGCATATGCCCGGATACTCCGTCAAGAATCTTCCCCATTTCAACCTTGACCCCTGAGAGAGGAACATCAGGGTAAAATACGTGACCACAGTTTGGCAGGGCAAATATTGCCTCACTAACATCTTTGCCTACTTTTCTATTATCTACATCAAAGGCCGCTGCTACTTCCAGGTCAAAGGGCTTATAGCCGCCAACATCCCAGTGCATTAGGCCAACAGCATCGTCTTCATTTTTATTTCGATAGTAGTTAATTCCCTGGACTAAAGCGCCTGCACAATTGCCGACGCCGACTATAGCTATTTTTACTTTAGACATTTCAGTTTCCCTCTTCCTGCTTAATATAATATGATTGTTAATTCCCAAAAATCATTATAACGCAACATTAGTAATTAGGGAAATAATTCCTTGAAAAAATATATAATGAGAAATACAATAGTAAATGCTTAAGTTGCTTGATGATCTCCAAGGAGGCTAATTAATGAACAAGATTGAACTGATAGACTGTACCAATGATACAGAAATATATCGCCTGGAAACTGAACCTTTTGGTACAAATACCTATATAATATCCTGTTGTGACAGCCGCAAAGCCGTGTTAATTGACGCACCCGGCAGCGCGGATTTGATTGCTGAAAAATTTAAGGATACAGAAGTACAGTTTATTTTGATGACTCATGGTCACGGAGACCATACCGTGGCCCTTGAAGAACTACATAAAAACCTTAAAACGCCTCTGGCCGTCCACGAGGGTGATGCTTCCATGCTTCCTATAAAAGCTGATCACCTGCTTAAAGATGGTGATCTTTTTCAGTGCGGCAGTGACAAAATGGAAGTAATTCACGTGCCCGGACATACTCCCGGCAGCCTCTGTTTTAAGATCGGTAAATACCTAATTTCAGGCGATACATTATTCCCGGGTGGTCCCGGTAAAACCGGCTCGCAAAAAGATTTTAAAACCATCATGGCATCGATTAAAGAAAGACTGCTTGCCTTACCTGATGAAACTGTGGTTCTGCCCGGACATGGGAATCCAACCACTATTGGCGAAGAAAGAAAACAGATCGAAGAGTTTATGAAGAAAGGCTACCCGGAAAACCTTCACGGAGATGTAACCTGGAAATAGTAAATATTTTACCAGGGGATATCAGCCCTGTAAAATGCCTCGGCCAGATTGAAATCCTGGTCCCGGGCTGCATCCTCTGCCCGCTGCTTAAGCCACTGTTTTACCGATGGAAAATGATGTCCGCCAACCTGGCTTTCGTGGCAGCTTAGGGCTTTTAACTTCGTTTCAAATGTTCCGCTGATATCTGAGTAGTAATTAGGCTCTTCACTGGCCCAAAACAAGATTTCTTTAACCTTGTGTGGTTCAAGTCCCTCTTCAAGCAGATCAGGAAATGACAAATGATCCCGGGCATAAGGAAAGGCAGCATCCAAGACCACCTGGCCGGTGATCCTGTGATCACGATGCCAGATATAGCGCCGGTATGGATCCGCAGTTATCAGGGTGGCCGGCTTAAACGCCCTTATCCAGCGTACTATTTCCTTCCGAAACTCCGGGGTGTCTTCAAGGGTCTGGTCCTCATAACCCAGAAAAACAACTTCTTCCACACCCAGCACTTCTGCAGCTGCTTTTTGCTCTTTCATTCTTGTTTTTGCCAATTCTTCGGGCTTTACGTTGGGATCACTTGTTCCCTTCTCACCCCCGGTGCATATTACATAGGCAACTTTTTTCCCTTCCTTTATCCAGCGGGCAACTGAACCGGCAGCTCCAAACTCTGAATCATCCGGGTGAGGGCTTATTACTACAATGTCTTTTGGTTTATATTGCTTAATTATTTTAGCAGCCATCTATATATCACCTCTATAAAACCTTGATTGCTAAACAAAACATATCATCTACAGCCAAGATTCATTATGACTGATTATCAGGGCGAGATCAACTTTCTAACCAACTTATGGCTATTATTACCCGGGTTCATTTTAACTGTAAAATGTGATCAACAAAGCTATCGGCTATTTTATCCCAATCGTACGGTTGCAGCAAATAAGATATCTCTGATGCATCTAAGAAGGTAGATTGGGAAAGTATTTTTTGCAGCGCATCTGACCACATTGTTGGGTTTCGTCCCTCAACAAGATATCCCGCCGCACCGGTTTGTTTTCCTTTATCAAACAACTCGGGCATAACTCCCACCGGGGAGGCAACAAAAGGCGTACCGCAGGCAACTGATTCCAGGGCAGTTAAACCGAAACTCTCATAAAAAGATGGAATAATTGTAGCTGATGCGGCCCGGTAATAGAATGGCATCTGCTCATGATCGACCAGGCCGGCAAAAAACAGG
>SKWE01000125.1 GCA_007129055.1 Syntrophomonadaceae bacterium | reverse complement strand
AGTACTTTAATTATTTAATGAAAAACCTGTCAAAAGAAAAACAGTTTGATATTGACTGGTACACCAGTCAAAGAGCTTCAGAGGTTTATGATTATACCTATGAAAGGTTTGAGTATAACCATCCCCGCTACGGCCCAATATCTTACATAGCAACCGAAACAATAATTAACACCAGTGCCGGGGATTTATTCATGCTTATCTACAATCCTTCCGATGCATTGACCAATAAACTGTTCCAGGAAATTAGGGGAAGCGGCAACAATTCAATTAAAAGATTGGCACCATGGCCGGAGAAGAAGATGGTTTAAATTGCACATGTGCTTTACGGTTTTTTTTTGACATTTTTGCAAAATAAGGATAAAATACATATGCCACATAATCAATTTTATTAATATTGTTTTGATATTTTCTTTGAAGCAGGAGGTATGTTTTAATGCAGCTATCTACGAAGGTTCGTTACGCGGCACGGGCAATGATAGAACTGGCCAATAAATATAACAATGAACCGATACAGCTTAATGATGTGGCTTGCAGCCAGGATATTTCTGTTAAATACCTGGAGCAGGTTATGGCCCCGCTGAGAGCCCGTGGGTTCGTGCGAACACAGAAAGGAAGCCGCGGTGGCTACCACCTCGCTGTTGAACCTAGTAAAATTACTCTTTATGATATTGTTGAAAGTATCGAGGGTTCACTTGCCCCTGTTGCATGTGTAGACAATGATCTTTCCTGCAATCGCGCTGATAAGTGTGTCACGCGCTCTGTGTGGACCGGGGTAAGGGATGCGGTTAGAGCAGAGTTGGAATCAAAAACACTTGAAGATCTGGCGAAAGAGCAGGAGAAATTAAACGGGAATTAAGAAATCTATTTATAAATTATATCAACTATTAACACTATGGGCGCTGTAGCCTTCCTTCTCCAGGAGATGCAGCGCTTTTTCCATGTTTGTTAGATTTCTAAAACCAAGGCGAATACTGCCGCCAACCAGTTCCCTGACATGTAATATTTCAATTGCATCGATATTGATGCCCGCATCGCCCAGCAGGGTAGTTAGTTTTCCAATCACCCCCGGTGTATCGCGAACGAGTACGATGATTTCATGGATTTCAGGTAGTATGCCGCGGCCACGGTGGGGAATGCTGCGTCTATAATCCCTTGCCTGATGCAGATATTCTTCAATTGCCTCCGGGTTGGGTTCAGACAGGTGTTTTTCGATTGCTTCGATGCTGGCCTTAAATTTTTTCAGGGCGCCAAGCAAGGCCCAGCGGTTGCTGATGCAGATATCTCTCCATACTTCCGGGTTGCCAAGAGCAATCCGGGTGCTGTCGCGAAAGCCCCCTGCTGCCAGTGTACGCATCAACTCCATATCGTCAACTCCGGCAACACTTTGGACAAGAGCTGCGGCAGTAATGTGGGGCAGGTGACTGACAGCAGCCACCACCCTGTCATGCACCAACGGGTCAAGGGTTACAGATTGGGCGCCAGTTTTTTCAAGCAGCTTCTTAAATCGATCAGTAAGTTCATCCGGAACTTCTTCCCCGGGAGTTAAAACGTAGATAGTGTTTTCCAAGAGGGCAGAATCGGCGCCATCTATGCCGCTATCCTCGGATCCGGCCATGGGATGGCCGCCGATATAGAATATATCATCAGGCAGTTTTTGTTCTACCGCAGCCATAATCGAACCCTTGGTGCTGCCAACATCGGTAATCAAGGTTCCACCGTCAAGGACCGGAAGGATTTCATCTAACATTTTCAAGGTGCCAAGCACCGGAACGGCAAGGATCACCAGGTCGGCTTCGCGGGCAGCGTCTGCAGCAGACTCTGCAAAGCTATCAATAGCGCCTCGCTTAACTGCTTTCTCCAGGGCATCAGGATCGCGATCAAAACCTACAACCTCTTTTACCAGCCGCTTCTCACAGATAGCCAGGCCAATTGTGCCGCCAATCAGGCCAGTACCAATTAAAGCTGCTTTTTTAAAGAAAGGGCCTTCTTTAGATGAGTTTGCCCACACTGAGTGCAACTCCTTTTAGCTCTTTTACCAGGGCACTGAACTGCTCTGGAGTAAGTGACTGCGGCCCATCGGACAAGGCTTCCTGGGGATTGGGGTGAACTTCGATCATTAACCCGTCTGCCCCGGCCGCCAGGGCTGCTTTACTCATCGCCGGAACGAGGCCCGAAAGACCGGTTCCGTGACTTGGATCGACGATAATCGGCAGGTGGCTTAGCTGTTTAACCAGGGGGACTGCGCTTAAGTCAAGAGTGTTGCGGGTGTAGGGCTCAAAAGTACGGATTCCCCGTTCACATAGAATTACTTCGTAATTACCCCCACTTAAAATATACTCGGCGGCCATTAACCACTCTTCAATTGTGGCTGAAAGGCCGCGCTTTAGCAGGACAGGTTTACGGATTTTCCCCAGCTCACGCAAAAGGTAGTAGTTCTGCATATTACGCGCCCCAACCTGGATGATATCGGCACAGTCGGCAACCTGATCCACCGTAAACTGGTCCATTACTTCGGTAATAATCAAGAGGCCTGTTTTGGCACGAACCTCATTCAGGTAATCAAGGCCCTGCTGTTCAAGGCCCTGGAAGCTGTAAGGTGAAGTCCTTGGTTTAAATGCCCCCGCCCTTAAGATACGGGCACCGGCTTCTTTGATCGCCTTTGCCGCCTGCAACAGCTGTTCCTCGTTTTCGATAGCACAGGGACCGGCCATAATATTAAGCTGTGGTCCCCCGATTGATACATCGCCAATTTTTATTATCGTGTCTTCAGGGTGAAATTCACGCCCGGCTAGTTTAAAGGGGCGGGTAATGAATACAACTTTTTCAACCTCGGGCATGGCCTCCATGGCCTGGGCTGCTTCCTCGCGCCGCTGCCCGATAACCCCGATAACTGTGCGGTTTTCTCCGGTTGACAGATGGACACCGTAGCCCATCGATTTCAGCTTATCGGTAATTTTAGTTACCTCGGCTTCGGTAGCGCCGGGATTCATTACAACTATCAATTTAAATTCCTCCTTACATAGTATGCCACGGGAACGGTAGAATCAGTAATTTTTACTTAAAACTGGCCAAAAGGCGTTCTCTTTTGAAACTTTCCGTGTCCAACCTTCCCCACATGCTTGCCATTTTCAATGATTAACTGTCCGCGGGAGAAAACCAGCTCTGGCACGCCATGGCCCTGGAACCCTTCATAGGGATTGTAATCTACATTCTGGAACTGGGTACCCTGGCTGATGGTAAAGGGAGCATCCGGATTAAAGATTACCAGGTCGGCATCGCTGCCCACGGCTATCGTTCCTTTTTGCGGGTAAAGCCCGAATAGGCGAGCTGGAGAAGTGCTAACAAGATCTACAAATTGATTGTGAGTAATACGCCCGCTGTTTACTCCGCCTGCATACAGAAGCTGCACCCTTGTCTCTACTCCCGGTGCACCATTGGGGATCTTGGTAAAATCTTTTAGTCCAAGTTCTTTTTGCTCTTTCATGTTGAATGAGCAGTGGTCCGATGCTACAACCTGCAGGTTGCCTGAAGACAGGCCGTCCCAGAGGCACTCTTCATTTCCCTCATCCCTCAGCGGCGGAGACATTACATACTTGGCCCCACCAAATTCAGGTTCGTAGTAGCGATCTATACTCAATAAAAGATACTGCGGGCAGGTTTCGGCATAAATTTTCTGGCCCCTTAACCTGGCCTCGGCAACCCTGCCAAGGGCACCGGCATCACTGAGGTGGACTATGTAAGCCGGAGCGCCGCTTAACTCAGCCATGGTTATAAAGCGGTTCACAGCCTCCTCTTCAGCCTGTGGTGGCCGGCTTAAAGCGTGGTAGATAGGTTCTGTTTTGCCTTCAGACAGCATCTCTTTGGTTAATACATCTATCACATCACCGTTTTCAGCATGGACAAGGACTAATCCACCTGAAACTCCGGCCTGTTGCAATACCCTGAGCAGTGTGGCATCATCAACCTGGAAGACGCCCTTGTAGGCCATAAATACTTTGAAGGAAGGGTAACCCTTTTCAACCAACCTCGGTATTTCTTCCAATACTGCATCGTTTAAATCTGTTACAGCAACGTGAAAAGCATAATCAATGGCACATTTATCCTCGGCCTTGGCATGCCAGGTTTGAAGCGCATCTTCAAGCGGTTTGCCCGGTGTCTGCAAGGCATAGTCTATGATACAGGTGGTTCCACCGGCTGCTGCTGCAGTGGTGCCTGTAGTAAAATCGTCTGCTGTTACAGTTCCCCCAAAAGGCATGTCCAAATGGGTGTGTACATCGATAGCCCCGGGAAAAACCAGCTTGCCAAATGCATCATAAACCTGGTCATGGGCTGCTACCGATTCAAATTCGATTGAGATTATTTTTTCATCTTCAACTAAAATATCGGCGCGATAAGTATCGGAAGCGGTAACAATGGTTCCATTTTTGATCAGGGTTCGCATAAGATTTCCTCCTTCAATTAAATTAGCAGCTCGGCAATCTGGATTGAGTTGGTTGCCGCGCCTTTGCGAATGTTATCAGAGACCACCCACAGGTTCAGTCCGTATCTAACAGAATTGTCCGGCCTGATCCGTCCCACGTAGACAGCATCGCTGCCGTCGGCTTCAAGCGGGGTGGGGTAGAGAAGGGAACCGGGATCGTCAAGCACAACTACACCCGGAGCTTTCTGAAGCAGTTCGCGAGCTTTTCCTGCAGTTAGCTCTTCCTGCAGCTCCAGATTCACCGCAATCGAGTGGCTGTTTAGCACGGGAACCCTGACGGTTGTTGACGTTACCGGTAGATCTGGCAGATTCATTATTTTCCTGGTTTCATTAACCATTTTTATTTCTTCCTTACAGTAACCGTCTTCCATGAAAACATCAATCTGTGGGACAAGATTAAAAGCCATCTGGTAGTTACGTTTCGCCCCGTATTGGGGAAAACGTTCAGTCTTAACCGGTTTTCCATCCAGGTATGAAAGGCATTGTTCCTGCAGTTCCTCAACAGCCTCCCTGCCGGCGCCCGATACAGCCTGGTAAGTTGCAGCGACAACTCTCTTCATCGGAACAGCTGCATGCAAAGGCTGAAGGGCAACTACCATCTGGATAGTTGAGCAGTTTGGGTTGGCTATTATCCCTTGATGCCTGTGAACAGCACCAGGGTTAACTTCCGGCACAACAAGGGGCACATCTTTATCCATGCGAAAAGCACTGCTGTTATCAATCACGATAGCTCCATGTTTTACCGCTTCCGGAGCCATTTCTTTACTGATGTCGCCACCGGCGCTAAAAAATGCAAAATCAATACCTTCAAATGAAGCAGGCTTTAGCTCTTCAATAGTATAGGTTTCAGATCCAATGGCTACCTTTTTATCTGCCGAACGTGCTGAAGCAAGTAGTTTGAAGCTATTGACCGGAAATTTTCTTTCCAGGAGTACATCGATCATTTTTTGTCCAACCATACCTGTTGCGCCAACAACTGCCACATTGTATTGCTTTGTCACTGGTGTTCCTCCTGCCTGTCTAATTATTATTCTTTTGTTTGACCGTCTTCGCAATCCTGCTTGTCGAGTAATAGACCGGTTATCACCGGTTTATAGCGCATGTCATTTTTAACCCTTTGATCCCATTTCCTGATTTGCACGTAAATCATAACCATCAGCGCCAGCCCTATACCAACCGCCTGAAGCTCCTGTCCACCCTCAAAACCAAAGTTGGCAGCAACCTGGGGCCATACCAGGATACCGGCAACTAAACCGATCAGGGGCACGATATATAGCATGAAGGCAATAAATATTACCTGGCGGTCATCTGATTCTATAACCACACGCTGGCCTTTTTCGGCATGTATGGGGTTGAGGGCCTCGATGGTTATGTTGCGTTTATCAGCTCCACTGAGAATGCCGCATTTGCCGCATTCGCCGCAAATCAGGTGGCGCTGCAAGTTTACAGAGGCGCTCTCACCCCTGGTTTCAGTTATTACTCCGAATTGTTCCATTTATGCAGATTCCCCCTTAGAAGATAGATAAATAGTAGCATAACCAGGCTGGTCTAACAAGTGCGGGGCAGGGGGTTCTTAGAATATGCCGGGCGCACAAGGAAGAGGCACTGAGCATTAGCATCAGCGCCTCTTATAATGCAAGTTGTAACTGCTCAGGCTTTGCCCGCTATGTTGTCGCGCATTTAGCATCTAACATAACACGAGTTTGAGCAGTTTGTGTTAAATACTAATCTTTTAGGCAAAGGCCTCCGGTATTTCTTTTAATACAGCATAGCTGAATACCGGCCCATCTTTGCAGACATACATGTTGCCTGCGTTACAGCGCCCGCACTTCCCAATACCACATTTCATCCTGTTTTCCAGAGTGGTGTAAATCTGCTCGTCTTCAAACCCAAGTTTTTTCAGGTTTTCCAGGACAAAGCGGATCATGATCGGTGGGCCGCAAGTAATTACTATGGTATTCTCAGGTGACGGATTTAAATCGAGAAGCATTTGGGGTACGAAGCCAACATTATGACCCCAGCCTTCTTCCTCAACATCGATGGTGAGGTGACATGCAAGATCGTCGCATTTGCTCATCTCTTCAAATTCACCCTTGAAACAGAGATCGCCAGAGGTACGGGCACCGTAGATCATGGTTAGGCCTTCATATTCATCTCGGTTAGCCTTAACATACTCAACGATCGGACGCAGGGGTGCCTGGCCAACCCCACCGCCAATAGTCAGGATTTTCTTGCCCTGCCAATCGTCAACAGGGAAATTGTTGCCGTAAGGCCCGCGTACCATCATTTTATCTCCAACTTCCAACTGATGCAGGGCCTGGGTAACCTTTCCCATCCGCATCACTGAGAAACGCAGGAAATCTCCTTCTGTCGGTGAACAGGAAATGGAGATCATGCTTTCACCAATACCCAGTACCCCGATCATGGCACACTGGCCGGGAAGGTGGCTCCACTCTTTGCGCACTTTTTCGTCATCAAAGACAACCTTGAAGGTCTTTATGCACCGATCACCACCTGTTTCATACCAGGTTTCTTCTACGGTTGCCGGATATGGGATATAGGGGTTTGTTCCGTTTTTCATAGCGCCTCCTTCACCTGCCTTATCGTATCTATTATGTCGATATTTACAGGACAAAGGTTGCTGCATCTTCCACACCCGACACAGGCTATTACATCAAACTTATCGACATAGTAACTGTATTTGTGGTTTATGCGGTTCCTGGTTCGCTCTTTACGGGTTGGCCGGGGATTGTGTCCTGAAGTATGTAAAGTATACTCTCCAAACATGCATGAATCCCATGTCCTGCAACGCCTGGCATCAAACCCTTCCACTTCATCCTGGATGTCAAAGCAGTGGCAGGTGGGGCATAGATATGTACAGGTGCCGCAACCTAAACAGGAAGCGGAAACTTTACCCCAGAGTGGATCTTCCCACAGGCCGGGCAGACCTTCGGGCACTCCTTCAGTATCTACCGTCCTTTTAATCTTGCCTTCTGCTTCTTTGACCAGTTTTTCTTTTTCTTTAGCTTCATCGGCGCCTGCTTCGCTCAGTAAGTCACCCATTTCTTTAAGCAGGGCTTCACCTTTACCGGTGACTGCTTCAAGAAGATAGTTTTCACCCAGATCGACCATTAGCAGGTCGAGCCCTTCGGTTGACGCCGGACTTCCACCCACAGAGGGGCAAAAACAGTTTAATCCCGGGTCGTTACAGGCCAACCCTACCAGGGTGACCATATCGCGCCTTTTTATAAAATAGGGATCGTCGATATCCCACTTGAACAGTTTTTCAACAATTGCCATAGCCCTGGCATCGCAGGGTCTTAAACCAAGGACAACAGTTTCCTGGTCAAGCTCTGGCTCATCTACTTCAGTAGCTTTAACCTGGAACTTAAGCATTGTTTCCGTTTGTGGAAACAAAACTCCCTTTGGTGGAACGCGGGTATTGTTATAGTCCGGGACAGGCGCTTCACCTTCGGCAAGAAGAGCAAAACGCATTCCTTCGCTGTCTGCCTGTGGAGCCCAGACTTTTTTTCCGGTCAACTTTCCGACAAATTCAGGCCACTTTTCTTTATTTAAAAGCATCGCTGACATATCACCCACCTCTACAATATGAATTCCTCGGGATCATCAGGCTTAAAGCTGGCCTGGAACGGTTCGGCATCGGGATCTACTCCCGGCTCAAAACCGTACTTATCCCTAACCTCCCGGGCAAGTTTACGGTTTATTTTGCCCAGGGGTATATTGGCCGGGCAGACCCGCTCACATTCGCCGCATTCTATGCAGCGACCACCAAGGTGAAAGGCCCGGGCAATATTAAAAGCTGTATTCTCAGAAAAGTTGACCGCCCGATTGACCCAGGTCGGGTTCAACCGATCCAGGACACAATCCTGGCAATAGCAAAGAGGGCAAACATTACGGCAGCTGTAACAGCGTACACATTTATCGAACTGTTCAGCCCAATATTCTGCCCTTTCTTCTACATCTTTACCTTCGACTTCTTCAACACCTTTATCTTCATCAGTCTCCCATGGTTCCACAGGGTCACCAAGCATGATATCACTGTAAACCGGGTTGGGGTAGCGGCAAAGGCGGCATTTTTCAGCCAGGACTTCGTCCCTGGCTATTTTAGTTTCCTCACCACCGCGAAGCAGCAAAAACCCTTCTCCATTCCATTTCATTTCAACTTGATCCTCGGTTTCAGGATATTTTTCTGCCAATAAATTCGGGTCAACAACACCGGGACAGGGACACCCAATAACAACAACCTCGTCTTTTTTGATTCCCTTTTCCACGATAAGCTGGGTAACTGCCCTGCTGTCACACCCTTTTACCATAACGGCAACCTTGCGGTCATCAGGTTCCTGGCCGCGCGGAATGGGTAACTCTTCCACGAGGGTTAAATATGTAGCCAGGTTGGCGGTGCAGAGGGGTGAAAAGATTAACTCTGCAGCGCCTGCGGCATCTTCTACGAAGCCTGGAGCAACCCGGTAACCGTAAGTACCCTGTTTCCAACCAACAAGATACTTAACATCGTCACGGGCCACTACCTCTGCCGCGGTTTTGCGTAATTGTTCCAGATCCATCTTCATATACCCCTCCTACCAGTCAATCTGCCGGCGCCTGAAACCTTCAAAAGGCCCGGCTTCCTTGGCATCTTCAACGGTTTTTTCCACAACTTCTTTCCACTTATGTCCCTCTGATGCTGAAACCCAGCTCATATGGAACCTCTTCGGATCCACTCCAACAAATTCCATCAGGTCTTTTAGCATTCCCAGGCGGCGCCTGGCAAAGAAGTTACCTTCCATGTAGTGACAATCGCCTGGATGGCATCCCGAGACCAGCACCCCGTCTGCGCCCTGTTGCAGGGCATTCATAACGTAGAGGGGGTTAACCCGCCCGGAACACATAACCCTGATAATCTGGATATTTGATGGATAGTTGACCCGGCTTGTACCGGCAAGGTCAGCCCCGGCATAGGAGCACCAGTTACATAAGAAAGCTACGATATTTGGATTAAATTCTGCACTCATCTCATGACCCCCAATGCCGCAATCTGCGGTAGTATCTGGCTGTCACGGAACGATTTCGGCTGGATAGAATCGGAGAAACATCCGGCCGAACACGAACCGCAGCCTTTACAGAGGGCCTCATTGACCCGTGCTACTTCTACTTCATTACCAAAACGGTTTATTGTAATCATCTCGATTGCAGTGTAGGGGCAGATATTTACACAGTAACCGCAGCCCCTGCAGGTAGCTTCATTTACAATTGCCACCTGGGCATTAATTGTTACTTTACCCCTGGCCAGCGGAATCATTGCCGAGGCGGCAGCGCCCTTGGCCTGGGCAACTGTATCAGGAATATCCTTTGGACCCTGGGCACAACCGGCCAGGAAAATACCGTCGGTTGCTGTGTCCACGGGCCGCAGTTTCGGGTGAGCCTCAAGGAAGAACTTATCAGGCGACTGCGAAAGCCTGAGTAGTTCCATAATCTCACGCATGTCGGCGCGCGGTTCCAGCCCCACACCCAAAACCACCAGGTCTACCTCGTCTTCAAGAGGCCTGGAATTAAGGGTATCTTCTACCTTCACTACCAGTTTATTGCCCCGTTTAAAAATCTCGGAAGGGTTGCCGCGAATGTAACGGACATTCTCGCGGCGGACCCGGTCATAGAATTCTTCGAACCCTTTACCGAAAGCCCTGACATCCATGTAGTAAATCCGGATGTTGGCATCGGGAAGTTTATCCCTCAATAAATGAGCCTGCTTAGCTACATACATACAGCAGACGCGGGAGCAGTATTCATTGCCCACACTGGCATCACGCGACCCAACACATTTTATAAGGGCAACTTCTTTCGGTTCGATTTCTTCTTCTCCGTTGTTGACCTTAATTTTGCCGCCCGTCGGGCCGGAAGCGGAAACAAGGCGCTCCATCTCCATCCCGGTTATAACATTGGGATAGTCATCGTAACCATACTCTGGCTTACGGGAAGCGTCAAAAGGATCAAAACCGGTCGCCACAATAATCGCTCCGACCTTAAATTCAACCATTTCGTCTTCCTGGTCAAAATTGATGGCCCCTGCTCCACAAACGTCCTGGCACTTGGGGCTTTTCCCGCATTTACCCTTGCTCAGGTAAAGGCAGTTTTCGGCATCGATAGTATATTTGGCCGGTACTGCCTGGGGGAAGGGCAGGTAAATGGCAGATCTTTTACCCATTCCCTGGTCAAATTCGCTTGGAAAACGATCTTTCACCCGGCATTCCGCCGCGCAATCACCGCATCCTGTACACTTGTCAAAATCAACATAACGCGCCTTTTTACGCACCTTTACATCAAAGTTACCGATGAAGCCGGTGACCTCTTCAACTTCCGAATAGGTCAGAAGTTCAATGTTTGGGTGGCTGGCAGCATCTACCATTTTAGGAGTAAGAATACAGGCCGAACAGTCCAGGGTAGGGAAGGTTTTATCCAGCTGGGCCATGCGGCCACCCACAGAAGGGGTTTTTTCTACCAGGTAAACCTTAAACCCGGCATCGGCAATATCTAAGGCAGCTTGAATACCGGCAATCCCCGCACCAATGATCAGGGCAGCAGGTTCGGCATCAACTTCAGTTGTTTCAAGTGCTTCAAGCAGCCTGACCTTTGCCAGTGATGCTGAAACTAACTTTTTAGCCTTGGCAGTACCTTCTTCAATCTCTTCATGAACCCAGGAACACTGTTCGCGGATATTGGCCATTTCTAAAAAGTAGGGGTTAACTCCCGCTTCCGAAATTGCTTTCCTGAAAGTGGGTTCATGCATACGGGGCGAACAGGAAGCAACTACTACCCTGTTCAGCCCGTGTTCTTCGATATCTTTCTTGATCAGTGTCTGCCCGGGATCTGAACACATGTAGGAGTAGGTTTTAGCCACCTTGACATCTGGCAGTTTCCCGGCAAATTCTGCAACTGCTTCTACATCTACAGTGGAAGAAATGTTAATCCCACAGTGACAGACGTAGACGCCCACTTTTGGTTTTTCTGTCATCTAGTTTTTCATCCTCCCGCTAAGATTGGCCTCTTTTATGGTTACCCCTTAAGCTCTTTCAGCTTTTCGGTTAACTTGGGCACAACCTTGAACATATCATCAACAATGGCATAATCGGCCACGCTGAAGATTGGCGCTTCGGGGTCTTTGTTAATTGCAACGATAGTTTTTGCGCCCTTCATTCCGGCAAGATGCTGGAAAGCGCCTGAAATACCCATGGCTATATAAAGCTTGGGCTTAACCGCCTTACCGGAAGTACCCACCTGACGATCATGTGGTATCCAACCTGCATCAGTGGCAGCACGTGACCCGGCAATATCAGCCTTGATCGCTGCAGCCAATTCCTCGACCAGGGGCAGGTTTTTATCTTCCTTCAGGCCCCGGCCTACGGCAACCAGTACATCAGACTGGGTAATATCAACATCGCCGACTTCGGCTTCAATATATTCAACAAACTTGCGGTAAGGAACTTCTTCCCTGACCGGTGAATCAACCTTTTCAACACTACCAGCTGCAGATGGTTCAGGAGCTTCAACAGCACCCTCCCTGAAAGAAACCAGGT
>SKWE01000117.1 GCA_007129055.1 Syntrophomonadaceae bacterium | reverse complement strand
TCGTTGCAAGCTTCAATAACAGCATCGGCAAACTCAGTTGCGCCTTCTCCACCATACTGCCAGTGCTTGGAAAGTGCAACCCTGGCGCCTGCTTCTTCGGCAAGGCGGCGAACTGCTTTGACTTCGTTGTCTGTGTCAGTATAGAAGTGGTTGATGCAGACAACAGGGTTAATGCCGGCTTTCTTAACAGTTTTAATATGGTGAATAAGGTTTTCACAACCCTTTTCGACCCATTCCACATTTTCTTCTTTGTAAGCTTGATCAAGCGGCTGGCCCGGCATCGGTACAGGAGCGCCACCATGGCACTTCAGGGCCCGGATAGTAGCAACGACAACAGCACAGTGCGGCTTGAGGTTGGACATGCGGCACTTCAGGTTCCAGAATTTTTCGAAGCCGATATCGGCTGCAAATCCGGATTCTGTAATCACGTAGTCGCCAAGCTTCAGGGCTACGCGGTCAGCAATAATTGAAGACTGGCCAATCGCAATATTAGCAAAGGGGCCTGCATGAACAAAAACAGGCTGACCTTCAATAGTTTGCATCAGGTTCGGGTTGATGGCATCAACCATCCAGGCAGTCATTGCTCCTGCTACATCAAGATCTCCGGTAGTGACCGGATTTCCTCTTTTATCGTAAGCAACAACAATCTTCGCCATCCGCTCACGCATATCTTTCAGGTCTTTAGCCACGGCAAGAATCGCCATAACTTCGGATGATACGGCAATGGCAAAGTTTGAATTCATCATGAACCCATCTTTTCTGCCGCCCAACCCGATGATGATGTTACGCAGAGCCTGGGCGCAAAAATCGATGATCCATTTCATTTCCACGTTTCGCGGATCGATGTTTAAACGCTTCAGTCCGCTGCGCTCTAAGAATGCATCGGTTGAGTTAAATTCATGCTGGATACGCGAAGTTAGCGCTACCATGGCCAGGTTGTGAGCATTCATGATTGCATTAATATCGCCGGTTAAACCAAGTGAAAATGGAGTCAGGGGGATGCACTGGGCAAGTCCACCACCGGCTGCAGAGCCTTTAACATTCATGGTTGGCCCACCAGAAGGTTGGCGAATTGTAGCAATAACATTTTTACCACGCACACCCATACCTTCCGTTAATCCCATGGTTGATGTAGATTTACCTTCACCGAGCGGTGTTGGGGTGATGGCAGTCACATCAATATACTTGCCATCGGGTTTGTCTTTCAGTCTTTCCAATACTTTTTTGTAATCAACTTTAGCCACATAGTGGCCCTGTGGTAGAAGCTCTTCCTCTTCCAATTTGAGCTCCTCTGCCAACTGGACAACCTTTTTCATGTTTGCCTCAGCGGCTTCAGCTATTTCCCAGTCAGCATGCTTGGTCGGATCTAACGGCATAAATACTACCTCCTTATTTTTAAATATCCTGACCTAAAATGTATTTTAAGCAGACAAAGTGATTAATTCAACATATCCTCTTTAATTCCTGCCACAATGTTAAAAGTTTCACTAATTTTTATATTCCTGATATGCATTTACTATAAATCGGTAACTGCAGGAACGCCGCAAAGAGTTTCTGCCTTCAATATGGCCCTTTCAACAGCCGTTGATACTGCCTCTGCTGCCAGTAGGCCTACCAGGTTTATATCTGCCTCAACATCCCCTTTAGACAGGGCAAATACCGTATCGCCATCCCACATGGTATGGACCGGCCATATTGAACGGGCCAGACCATCATGCGCTAATTGACATACTTTTGTCAGGGCCGTTCCCTGCAGGGAAGCGTTAGTTGCCACTACAGCCAGGGTGGTGTTACCGGGAAACCCAGACTGTTCATGGCCTATTAGCAAATCCATCGTTTTGCACATTTTCATTGTTTCTGGATCACGTGGACCGGCCAGCAGGCTCCCCTGCCGGTCATAAACATCCCCAAAAGCATTTACCACTACAAGGGCAGCAACAATTAAATCTTTATTCTGAACCGCACAGCTACCCTGCCCCGATTTAACTGCCTGCAGGGGCCCGTTGATTTTCGCCACGGTCGCGCCGGTACCTGCACCCACTGAGCCTTCAGCTACAGGCGCCGTGCTCGCCTCTTTACAGGCCCGGTAACCCATTTCCGCATCAGGCCTTATATCACCACTGCCAATGAAAAGATCAAACAAAACCGCTCCCGGCACAATCGGTATGCTATATGGGCCTACAGGAAAACCTTCTTTTTCTTCTTCCAAGTAGCGCATTACTCCTGCGGCAGCATCCAGGCCAAAGGCGCTGCCACCGGCAAGCAAAACAGCCTGGACTTGCTCAACCAGCTGTCCCGGTCTCAAAAGATCTGTTTCACGAGTGCCCGGAGCTGAACCACGGACTTCAACTCCCGCCCGGGCTCCACCTTCTATCAAAACTACAGTAACCCCTGTAGCCGCTTCTTTATCTGTAACCAGGCCAACCTTAATGCCTGGTATGCCGGTTAAACCCTGGACCATTACTCTACCTCCTAAAACCCTGTGATATAATTGCTTTGAGTAAATACTCTTTTTTATTATAAATCATAAATCCAGTTGAAAGGAATTAAAAAACCTGTTTATTCCCGGAAAAGATAATTACCCCCTATGGGACAGCCATGTTCATATATTCCCGGAAAAAATGATGAAAGCCGTATCAGATTTTTTCCGCAGCCGTTACGGATGGACAATATCTTTTCCAACCAATCCCGAATCCCTGGCGCTAAACCTGGCCAACCAGGGAGTTGAAAAAGCGTTTATTCTTGCTTACACGCATAAGAGCGGGTTGGCCAGGGAGCTGAACAGGTGGCTGGCCGATTTTGTTCATCAGCATCCACAGTTTGAGGCTTTCGGCGCTGTTCATCCGGACGAACCCGACCTGGAGGAAGTCGTGCAGGAATGTCTCGATGATTATCAGTTTGCAGGGCTGAAAATACACTGCCTGGTTCAAAAATGCCGCCCCGATGATCCTAAACTGTATCCCCTCTATGATGCGGCAGTAAAAAGATCAAAGGGAGTAATCATTCATGCCAGTAATTTCCCGCTGCCTTACAGGGACTACCTTGGCATCAAAGGCATAACCAGGGTTTTGGAACAGTTTCCGGAACTTAACCTTATCGTGCCTCACCTGGGCCTCTACGACCTGCGAGACTACAGCGCATTATTTGATCGCTACAGAAATCTTTTCCTTGATACATCCTTTGTATTCCAAAACCAGGCTTTTGTACCACCAATTGAAGAAATACATGATGTTATGTTAGCTTATCCCGATCGTTTTATCT
>SKWE01000203.1 GCA_007129055.1 Syntrophomonadaceae bacterium | reverse complement strand
GGTGAGGTGATGATTTCAATCACTGCCGTTGAAAACATGGTTTTGAGAGTCGTTCAGCAAACGCGGAGCATCAAGGATGTGAGCAGAAAAGTTGTTTTTACGCCTGATGGTTTAGTCGTGCGTATTGTAATAAATGTTATGCCCGATATAGCTTTGCCGGAATTAATAACTGAGCTGCAGTCAAGGACCAAGGAATACCTTGAAGAAATCACGGGTATAACCGTTCACGAAGTTAAAGTGCTTGTAGAAAACGTTAATATGGATCAGGCCGCTTCCAAAAAATAAGCGGTTCTGGTGCTTAAGGAGGGGAGCATGCTTTGTCTGAACTCAACTGGTGGGTTTTTATAAACAGGCATTGGGGTAAAATATTAGGCGGCTTCCTCGGCCTGATCTTTGCCCTGTTGGTGATCAACGTAGGTTTTTGGTGGAGTGTTTTTATCTATATCTGTGTGGCAGCCGGCCTGATCATCGGCTGGCGGCTTGAGGTCAGTAAAAATGTAGGCCTGTATTTGAACCGTATATTTTCTTCAAGTGATGATAATTAAGCTTAAGAGGCTGGTTACTGGCCGGCCAATCTTACATAAAGCCGGCCTGACCAGCTTAAATTATGTACCGCAGCGCAGGCATTTATTATTTAACCGGAGGTAACCGCCTTTGTCCCGTCGCCTGGCGAGAGAAATTGCATTTAAAGCCCTGTTTCAAGTGGATATAGGAAAATGCAGGGCCGAAATGGCTTTAAGGCATTCTCTTGAAGAATTTAGTTTCAAAAATGAAGAAGAGATTTTTATCCGCGATCTGGTTGAAGGGGTAGTTGAAAGAAAAGCTATCCTGGATGAAACCATCAAGCAGCACCTCGTCAAGTGGGAACTTGATCGGCTTTCTGCAGTTGACCGCAATCTTCTGCGCCTTGCCCTTTATGAAATAATTTATCGCTCCGATATACCTCATGCAGTATCGATTAATGAAGCTCTTGAGCTGGCAAAAAAATACGGCAGTACAGGAGAAGCGGTAGGTTTCATCAACGGCATATTAGATCGCGCTGTGGGAGAAGCGCTAAAAGGTGAATCTTAAAACATCTTACTTTATGGGCATAGACACATCGGCCTACACGACTTCCCTGGCCATAGCAGACAGCGATGAAAACCTGGTCTATGATCAGCGGATCCAGCTTCCGGTTAAAGAAGGTGAACTTGGTTTAAGGCAGTCGAATGCAGTTTTTGAACATCTTTCCAACATGCCAGGTTTATACCCGAAGGGGTTGGAATACTGCAGGGAAGGTAAATTACAAGCCCTGGCTGCTTCAACGCGGCCGCGGCCTGTTCCCGGTTCTTACATGCCGGTTTTCAAAGTAGGCGAATCGTTTGGGCGCTTTCTTGCTCAAACAACAGGCCTTATTTTTTTGCCTTCAACTCACCAGGAAGGACATATTATGGCCGGTCTATGGTCAGCAAAATTAAAAGACGGGCCCTACCTGGTGCTGCACCTGTCAGGTGGAACGACGGAGCTGCTGATGGTAGAAGAAACACGGCCGGGGTTCTTAAAAATAGAGCTGGTGGGAGAAAGCGAAGACCTTAATGCAGGGCAATTCATTGATCGCCTGGGCAAATTGATGAAGCTGCCCT
This sequence comes from Syntrophomonadaceae bacterium, assembly GCA_007129055.1. Taxonomy (GTDB): domain Bacteria; phylum Bacillota; class Dethiobacteria; order DTU022; family DTU022; genus SLQM01. The sequence goes on along the minus strand of SKWE01000203.1, from coordinate 1,642 downwards.
TTCCATCCGGCCCTGCTTTGGAAAAGCTGGCCAGGAACTGCAGTGGGGAAAGAATTAGCCTGCCGGTAGCTGTAAAAAATAATATAATCAGTTTTTCAGGTCCCGCAAGCCATGCTGAACGTCTGTTAGACAAAGGCTGTGCCAAAGAAAATATTGCGAGAGCTATCGAGGAATGTATTGCAGTTTCACTGGCCACGGCAATTTCTAATATCCAGGCTGATTTTGGCAATTTTAAGGGGATCCTGGCTGTTGGCGGGGTAACGGCAAACCAGCACTTACGCATACGCCTGAAAGAGGAACTTGGTAGTGTGGAGGTTTATTTCGCGCCGCCTGCGCTTTCTACTGATAATGCAGCTGGCCTTGCTGTCCAGGCAGCACGGCAATGCAGCCAGTTATAATCGTGGGGACCTTCTAACCGTATAGAACTGAATACTTTTAAAAAGTAATTGAAAAGACAGCAGCTTAAATTTGGCTTTATCTAGTGTTTACTGAAAGGAATTTCCTGATTAATGAAGAAGATTACCCTTGTTGCACAAGATGCATTTGATTTTCCAGGGGGGAGAGCGCGATAAATGTCTACAGTATATTTTAGCAGCTGGAATGGAAAAATAATTGATGAAAGGCATAAGTCATCCGCCGAGAGGCTGCCTTTGGAGGATCTGAAGCTTCCTGTTGAGCACCAGGGTAAAAATTTAAGAGCCCTGATTGGCTGGGCAGGGTTGGTAATCATTGACCCCGGGGTGAACCTGGTTGAAGCGCTCAGGGAATTTTACAGGAATATGCAGAAGGAGTCCTGCGGAAGGTGCATACCCTGCAGGGCCGGAAGCAAGGTTATTGAAGATCGCTTAACCTCGATCCTTGAAGGCCGGGGAAGGGAAGACGATCTTCGCTTCCTTGAAGAAATAGCGGCATTAATCAGTGAGAGTTCTCTCTGCGAACTTGGCATATCATCACCGATTCCCCTGCAGCACGCCCTTGAATATTTCAAAGAAGAATTTTCAAAGCAACTGAAAGCGGAAAAACCGCGAAATAATAGCGAAGATGATTACCGTGCCATTTTAACCGCGCCATGCCGTAACGGTTGCCCGGCACATATAGATATTCCCGGTTACATAGAAGCGATAAAAGAAGGCGATTATGAGCTGGCCCTGGCGATTAACAGGGAAAAAACTCCCCTGGTCGGTACTTTAGGCCGGGTTTGTGTTCATCCCTGCGAATCAAATTGTAACCGGCAGCCAGTTGATGAATCTTTATCGATCAGGCTTTTGAAACGCTTTGCCGCGGATTACGGGGCAAAAAACAGCTATGATGAAAAACATAAACCGCACAGGGTTAGTAAAGATGCCGACCGGGTGGCAGTTGTGGGCGCCGGCCCGGCCGGGCTTACTGCGGCATACCAGTTAGCACGCAAGGGTTACGGCGTAACAATTTATGAAGCGCTGCCCATTCCCGGCGGAATGCTTTCAGTAGGTATACCGAGCTACAGGCTGCCGAGGGAGATCCTCAATGCCGAGGTAGACCTGGTTACTGAAATGGGCGTGGAAATTATCTACAATACCAAGGTCGGTGAGGATATAACCATCGACCAGATTTGGGAACAGGGGTTTAAGGCTATTTTTATCGCCAGCGGATTGCATGACAG
>SKWE01000150.1 GCA_007129055.1 Syntrophomonadaceae bacterium | reverse complement strand
GTATCGTAACTGGACTTAACCAGCGCTGAAACGCCCCCGCAAAGAATAACCTGTTCTCCAAACAGGTCAGTTTCTGTTTCTTCCTGCAGGGTAGTTTCTATTACTCCGGCACGGGTGCAACCTATCCCCTTGGCATATGCCAGGGCCAGTTCTTTAGCCTTTCCGGTATAGTCCTGGTGAACAGCCAGTAAACCGGGAACCCCTGCTCCTTCCTTGTAAAGCCTTCTCAACAGATGCCCCGGGCTTTTAGGAGCGATCATGAAAACATCTATATTTTCGGGAGGCACAACCTGGTTGTAGATAATATTAAAACCATGTGATACAACCAGGGCTTTGCCTTCGGTTAAATGAGGTAAAACCGATTCCCTGTATACTGCAGGCTGATAATTGTCTCCAATGAGAACCTGGATCACGTCAGCCGCTTCAGCCGCTTCACTTACGGTAAATACTTGCAGTCCGTCTTCAATTACCTGGTCCCAGCTTTTACTTTCCCTGTGCAGCCCGACAATAACATCAAGTCCGCTGTCTTTCAGGTTCTGGGCCTGGGAATGCCCCTGGCTGCCGTACCCAAGCACGGCAATTTTTTTGTTTTTCAGGATAGCCAGATCGGCATCCTGGTCATAGTACATAACTGGCATATTAAGCCCTCCTGTAAATATAATAACAATACTAATTAGCTGTTTCAGGCAAAACTCCTGCCTGTGTATCAATTATATAATCAATCTTTTTTATATCTTACCCTTTTTATACTTATAGTTGCAATGTCCTCTAATGCCCTTACCGGCTTCGTTACAGGTAATGGCAGCGGTTCAGCTTCAGGCCTCCGCTTAGGCTGCCCTCGAGACGCGTCATCCGTAACTTGGCTCTCGGCGGCCCGCGTCCGTGCGGGCCGGCCTGCTCCAGCCTTTGCTTCACCGGCCATTAATGCTGCAACTACACAATGGTAATGGCTTAAGAGGGCATTACAACTTGTGGTGTAGTTGATTAACTCTGAACGCAATTTCAATATTATAAATTTCCTGGCTATAAAGTCACCTATGGCCATAAAAAACTAATAATGGGGTGCAAGATTGCCATTTATTATAGTATAATAATATAGTGATATCTGTTGAAAGATTAGGCAGATGAATTTAAAAAGGAGAGTGTTTGTTAATGAGTTTGAAGGGAACAAAAACTGAAAAAAACCTGCTAACTGCTTTTGCCGGGGAGTCGCAGGCCCGCAACCGCTACACCTATTTTGCCAGCCAGGCCAAAAAAGATGGGTATGTCCAGGTCCAGGCAATATTTGAGGAAACAGCAAACCAGGAGAAAGAGCATGCCAAGCGGCTTTTTAAATTCCTTGAGGGTGGGGAAGTGGAAATTAAAGCTTCATTTCCTGCCGGTGTTATAGGTTCAACTATTGATAATTTAAAAGAAGCTGCCGGCGGAGAGAATTATGAATGGACCGATATGTATCCCGCTTTTGCCAAAGAAGCAAGAGATGAAGGTTTCAACGAAATTGCTGATGTTTTTGAATCAATTGCCATAGCAGAAAAGCAGCACGAAAAACGCTACCTTGGCTTAATGTCTAATATTGAAAAAGGGACCGTTTTCAAGAAAGATAAAGCAGTTCGCTGGTTCTGCCGCAACTGCGGGTATGTTCATGAAGGGGAAGAAGCTCCTGATGACTGTCCCTCATGTAATCATCCACAGGCTCACTTCGAAGTTATCTGCGAAAACTGGTAAAATTTAGCCCGGCTTCAAACCGGGCTTTTTCATTTTACAAAGGAGGTTTTCCATTGAAGCTTGTTCGCTTCATAAAAGATAATACAGTAAGCTACGGGGAACTAATTGACGATTATATTTTTGCATTAAATGATTTGGATACTGATTTGGATGCTGACAGGTTTATTAAAACAGGAGAAAAATATGCCGCCCCAGAAGTAAAGTTGTTAGCTCCATGCCTGCCTTCCAAGATTATCTGTCTCGGTTTGAATTACCGCTCTCATGCCGAAGAGATGAACTTTGAGCTACCTAAGAAGCCGATTATATTTATGAAACCCTCAACTTCTGTAATAGGTACGGGTGCCGAGATTTTCTATCCCGAGCAAAGTAAACGTGTTGATTATGAATCCGAACTGGGTGTAGTAATCGGCAGGAAGGCTTACCGGGTGCCCAAAGAAGATGCTTTGAAATACGTGTTTGGTTACACCTGTGCTAATGATGTAACTGCCCGTGACAAGCAGCCTAAAGACGGACAATGGACTTATGCGAAAAGCTTTGATACTTTTTGTCCCCTCGGCCCGGTTATTGAAACGGCAATCGAAAACCCAGAGGGGCTGGTAGTCCAGGGCTACCTGAACAATAAAAAAGTGCAGGAAGCTCCCACTTCAGATCATTTTTTTACTGCTGCTGAAATAATTGAATTTGTTTCAGGATGCATGACCCTGCTCCCGGGGGATGTTATCCTAACCGGCACACCTTCCGGCATAGGATCGCTTAATCCGGGAGACCAATTTGAAGTAAAAATTGAAGGCATTGGATCATTAAAAAACAGGATAGTGAAAAGGGTGTAAATTTTACTAAAATTACTGTTGTCATCATCTTTGCGATGTTATATAATGATAGCAGTTTACAAGACCGAACAGGGATACCATCATAAGAATGGAACCTCGAGACCTGAAGTTCTTTAATATAACAAGAACTACCGGGTTGCTGGTCAGGAATAGACTTTAAAAGTTTTTCTCCCTGATGAGGCAGCGTAGCCGCTGTCTCTTTTTTTTGAATAGGAAGGGCCGGGTTATAAAATGCATATTGTTATTGTGGGTGGCGGGGGAGTTGGTTATGAATTAGCCCGCAACCTGTCAGAAAAAGCTCAGGACGTAATTGTTATTGAGAAAAATGAAATTAAGGCACGCAGATTTAAAGAAGCCCTTGATGTGATGGTTATTGTAGATAACGGGGCAAATGCTGCTGTCCTGGAACAAGCAGACATCAGATCTGCCGACATGCTCATAGCCGTTACCCAGACTGATGAAGTTAATATCATTGCCTGCATGCTGGCAAAGCAATATAATGTTCCAATCACGGTCTGCCGAATTCGTAATTCAGGCTATGCCGACGATTCTTCTGTGTTAACCCCCAAACAGCTGGGAATAGATATTGTCATAAACCCGGAACGGGTAGCGGCGATGGAAATATCAAAGATGCTCCATTTCCCTGATGCCAGCGAAGTTGAATATTTTAACCAGGGCAGGGTTATGATGCTCGGTGTTGTTGTCGGTTC
>SKWE01000250.1 GCA_007129055.1 Syntrophomonadaceae bacterium | reverse complement strand
ACTGTCAATAGCATTTAAGGCCCGGCTGAATTGAACCTGATCTATCCCGCCCTCTATAGCGGATGGCTGGTAAAGAGCAGCCATTGTTTTATCCTTCAGGCCAAATCTTTTCATCCTTTTTAGCACCGAACCGCAGGCGTAGCTCCTGAAACCGATATCTGCCACCAGGGCTTCTTTAACCGTGTTTTTCACTACCCTGCCGATATATTCGCCAAGTTTGCCGTGCTGGCCGGCGTCTGTGAGCGATGTCAGTGCTTCAAGGTTGCTGACAATAATTACCCCGTCGGTGCCTGACCCGGTAGCCAGGCCGCTGGAAATGCAGCTTGGGGCGAGCAGTTCCTGCAGGGCAGCGGTTTTTGCCTCCGTAGCGGTGACAAGCGCTTTTGCCAGGGCCCCGGCATCGAGGCTGGCATCGATAAAGAGGAAGATATTAATCGTGCCCGGTTCTGCCGGGATGGGCACCCCTGCCTTTTCGTGCCAGCAGGCCGGGTCACCGGCCCTGCTGCCGTTAACATCTATCCCGGCCGTAACCACGGCAGTTACTGAAAAGTCAACGTACTTTAAAGTATCCGGCCGGGCATATGTCATCATTGCCGCGGTGCTCAGACCGGTTGTCTTGTGCGGGGGCAGTTCCAGTTCAGAGGCTATCAGGCTTAGATGTTCGCGGTTGGTGGGTGCGCGCATTTCACAGCGCCCGTCGGGAGAGTTGTATATTTCACAATAATTAAAGAGGTGGCTTAAGTCATCCCGGCAACCTCCATTCAGGTAGGATGTGCTTAAAACCCTGGAGGGCTTGCTTAGTTCAAATATTATTACCTTGTCGTTGCGGCGAAAAGTAACTCCACCGGGCAGCTTTATAAAGTCCATATGTTATTATCCTTTGTTGCTACAAATATTCCGGGTGCTCTTCGAGAACCGTCTGAAAAACCGGAACCAGGTTGGGGTCAAACTGGCTGCCTGCGTTATCTTCAATTTCCTTAAGCGCTTCCTGCGCCGTTTTTGTTTTGTTGTAGGGCCGCTGGTTGGTCATTGCATCGAAAGCGTCGACTATGCCCAGGATGCGGCACTCAATTGGTATATCACCTTTTTCCAGTCCCAAGGGGTAGCCACTGCCATCCCAGCGTTCGTGATGTTTCAAGATCAGGTCTGCCACACCGGCAAGGTCGGGGGATGAAGCGGCTATTCTAAAGCCTTTTTCGGGGTGTCCGCGCATTACTTCCCACTCTTCTTCGGTTAACGGGCCGGGTTTAAAGAGGATAGTATCGGGAATGCCAACTTTCCCAAGATCGTGGACCTGGGCCAGCAGGGCCAGGTCGGCCAGTTGGTGGGAAGCCAGCTCAATTTTTTCACCCACGGCCCGGCAAAGATCTTCAAGGCGGCGGGCATGCCCTTCGGTAATATAATCCCTTTCGGCAAGGGCGGCTAGCAGGCTTTGCACTATCTTGCTGCGGCTGCTGGAACTGCTGTATAGTTTGTCCCTGTACATCATGTTATCTGCCCGCTTGAACAGTTCCCTGAGGGAATGATCAGCTTTTTCTGCAGTGGCAACCCCCAGGGATACACCAAGCGGAAGGTCTTCATTTTTCAGGTTGTATTTATTAATGTTTTCCCTGATCCGGCGAACCACTTCTTCACCGGTAACTTTATCGGTGCTTAATAGAATAGCTGAAAACTCGTCGCCCCCCACGCGGGCAAGAATATCCGAAGCGCGAAGCGACTCGCACAGCACTGAAGCGCAGCCCTTTAACAACCTGTCGCCGGCATCATGGCCCATGGTATCATTGATCAACTTCAGGCCATCAAGGTCGGCTGAAATGATGGTGATGGGGTAGTCCCGGCCTTTATCATAACGGGTCAGTTCATTTTCAAAATAGGCCCGGTTATAAATGTCGGTTAACTGGTCGTGCATGCTTAAATACTTTAGCCTTTTTTCATGCTCAATGCGTTCGGTAACATCTTTACCGATACCTTTAAAACCCTTCACGTAGCCATCCCTGTCTTTTAGCAGGGCTATTGATATTTCACCGTAGAAGGTTGAGCCATCCTTGCGGATCATCTTCAGGACAAGACCTTTGTCTGGCTCACCAGTTAAGAAGACGCGGTTGTAAGCATCGAAGGCTTTTTCGGGTTCTACGTAGATTTTTTTATAGCTAATCCCTTCGGCCTCTTCACGGGTAAACCCCCCGAACAACCTAAGCCCGGCATCATTAAAAAATAGTATGTTGCCCTGCAAATCTGTTTCATAGTAAGCCTCTTCCATGGTATCGAGAATATCGCGGTAACGTTCCTCCGATTCTTTTAAGGCTGTTTCCACTTTTTTGCTTACTGTTATATCGCGGACGATAGACATAACCTCGTTTTCGCCTGCCGGAACCATCCTTGCCTCGAAGAAACGCTGCTCCCCTTCAACAATATAGCTGTATTCAAGAAAGTGCAGGCTGTCGGTCCGCAGTGTTGTTTCAATGCCGGATAAAATAACTTCAGCTATGGCCGGATCCAAAACATCTTCTATCGAGGCGCCAATCAAACTGTCATCCTTATACAACTGTCTTCCCTTATCTGTTAGCTGGAGGTCAATTTTTACTTCAACATCAAGATAATAACCGTCATGTGAATAGAGAAAAAGAATATCAGGTATGGCATCTATAATTGCCCTGCTGCGTTTCTCGCTGTTTCTAAGCTCATGCTCGGTCTTTTTTTGTTCACTGATATCTTCACCAATGCACAGGTATTCTTTCACCTTACCCTGGTCATCGAACAAGGCGCGGTTTGTCCACTTTATCCAGCGGGCTTCGCCATTTTGATCTATATTAATATGTTCATGCTTGTGGATAGGGTCTTCAGGGGTTAGGGAAAGCAGGGCTTCTTTGACCAGCGGCCTGTTTTCCGGAGGAATAAATTCATCAATCTCTTTGTCTAATATACCTTCAATACTGTGGCCATAAAAACGGCAGTAGGCATCGTTGGCATAGGTAAAACGCATATCCGGGGACAGGCGGGTAACCATGGCCGGGATATCTTCGGCCATTGTTCGGTACCATTCACCGCTCTCTTCCAAGACCTGCTCCAGTTTTTTACGATCTGATACATCAAAGGCTATTTCGAAGCGCACATCGCGCCCATCAGACCACTTGATGATGCGATCCGTAACTGAATACGTTTTGTTCAGTACCGGGTTATAGTGCTCCCAGCGGTAAGGGGCGCCGCCATTGTTCAGGATTATCTGGTTGGTGCAAAACTCGCAGGGCTGATCTTTACCCTGCAGGGCAGAATAACATT
>SKWE01000108.1 GCA_007129055.1 Syntrophomonadaceae bacterium | reverse complement strand
GGATCATCCCAATATCCAGAAGATGTTTGCTGCCAGGGGCTGTCCACCTGATTCTGATGAAATTATTAAAGCCCTGCATGAAGCGGGAATTGAGGTTGAGCCTTTGCTGTTTTCTCAAATTGACAGTCTGCCGGGTTTTTTCATGAGTCGCTATGAAGATAACCCCGATTTTGATGAGTCTTACTTCCAGGTTAGTGATCAGTAAATACTTTATAGTTAAATAACTATTAACTGGCACTACCTGACCAAATAATAATAATGGTTTAAGGTGAAGGAACATTAACTATCACTGTTGAATATTTTCTGACAGGTTATCAAATTTTCCTATGATAAGGTTAAGTATAAAGGGGTAAAAGGGTGAGAGGACATCAAGAAGATGCTGCAAAAGGGACTTATTGCTGATAGAAAAGAAAAATACCTGAAATATCTACTGCTATTAGTGTTCATTCCCCTTGTGGCAATGACTTTATTGTACCTTTTTTTTATTCTTCCAACCTTACGCCAGGATATTTATAATGAAAAGATGCAGCACACCGAAGAGATGATCGATATCGGTCTTTCCATATTAAGCCGCTACCATGAGCTTGAACTGCAGGGCATTTTGACACAAGAAGAAGCTAAATCTGCAGCTGCAGATATGATTCGCTCGGTCCATTATGGTGAAACCGGTCTGGATTACTTTTGGATCAATGATTTCGATGCAATAGTAGTTGCTCATCCTTTCCGGCCCGACCTGGAAGGTGAAGACGTATATGATTATAAGGATCCAAAGGGGTTGCACCTTTTCCAGGAGTTTATCAGGATTTCTAATGATCAGGGGGCAGGGCATTTAACATATCACTGGCAGTACTATGATGAAACAGATCGATTTGAAGAGAAGCTATCCTTTGTAGCTGGCTTTGAACCTTGGGACTGGATAATCGGCACGGGGGTTTATCTTACTGACCTGGAGGCAGTTATTGCCTGGCGTCGTAATATAGCAATAACCCTGATGGTTATATTTTTTGGGGTTAGCACAAGCCTGGCAATTTATTACTATAAAAACCGCTTAACTGAACAGGAACTATTGGAAAGTGAAAAAAAATACCGCCTGATCGCCGAAAATACGGCAGAAACAATCAGCATTCTTGATTTAAACCTGCGTTATAAGTATATTAGCCCTGCTATTTACCGGACGAAGGGTTTTACCCCTGAAGAAGCCATGGCTAAAAGCCTGGAAGAGACCATAGCGCCCGAATGTTTGGAGGAAGCGCTAGGTATGTTCGTCAGGAAAATGGATTTACTGAAAAAAGGCCTGCTGGATTTGGATCAGAGTTACCGGCTTGAGATGCAGGAATATTGTAAAGATGGTTCACTGATCTGGGTTGATAGTTCAATCTCTTTTATAACCGATGAAAATGACAATCCTGTTGGAATTCTCTCCGTTTCCAGGGATATCACCCAGATGAAAGAGACAAAGCTTGAGTTAAAGCGTTTGAATGAAGAGCTCGAAGAGCGGGTTAAGGACCGGACTAAAGAGCTGGAAGCTGCTAACAGGGAACTTGCAGCTTTTACTTATTCCGTTTCTCACGATTTACGAGCGCCTGTGCGCAGTATAGAAGGTTTCAGTGAAGCAGTTCTGGAGGATTATGCTGACAAACTTGATGAGCAGGGCAGAAATTATCTGGAAAGGATCGCATCAGCAGGAAAGCGGATGAATGCCTTAATCGAAGACCTGCTTAAGCTTTCCCGTGTTACAAGGCAGGAACTACATCGTGATACGATTAACCTTAGTGCCATGGTGGAAGCGTATGCAACACATCTGCAGGAAGGAGAAGAAAATGGTGAAGTTAAATTTATTATAGAACCGGATCTTTATGGCACAGGAGACGGGGCCTTGCTGCGCATAGCCCTTGACAACCTGGTTGATAATGCCTGGAAATATAGTATTGAATCAGATCCTGCAGTCATTGAGTTTGGAATTAAAGAAGCCGATTCAGAAAAAATTTATTATGTGCAGGATAACGGTGTCGGTTTTGATATGAATCACGCCGAGAAACTATTTAGACCTTTTCAGCGTTTGCATGATCCTGAAAAATACCCGGGCACAGGTATCGGTTTAAGTATTGTTCAACGGATCATAGAACGGCACGGCGGAGAGATCTGGGCTGAAGCGAAGCCGGGCAGTGGAGCTATCTTTTATTTTACCCTTCCTGACAGCTAGAATCTTTTTGTTCTAAACCATAAAATGAATAAGAAAAGCGGGGCATTTATTGCCCCGTTAACTGTGCTACAATAGGTTAAGAATTATGATAGGGAGGAATTCTGAAATGATTGATTTACGCAGCGATACCATAACTTTGCCCACCGATGAGATGCGGAAAGCGATTTTTGAAGCAGAAATGGGTGATGATGTATACGGTGAAGATCCTTCTGTAAATGCTTTGCAGGAGTTAGCAGCAGAGATGATGGGAAAAGAAGCTGCCCTGTTAGTACCCAGCGGCACAATGGGTAACCAGGTAGCTATATTAACCCACTGTAAACCCGGAACCGAAGTAATCATGGAAGCCGATTCACATATTTATTACTATGAAGCGGCAGCAGCATCTGTCTTTGCCGGGGTGCAGCCCCGCCCTTTACAGGGCAAGAGAGGTTCCATGCCTGCTGAATTGGTTGAATGGGCTATCCGCCAGGATGATATACACCTGCCACCAACTTCACTTATTTGCCTGGAAAACACCCATAACCGCGCCGGGGGGACAGTGGTGCCGCAAGGTGATATGCAAGCTGTTTATGAAGTTGCTTGCAAACATAGCCTTCCAGTTCACCTTGATGGGGCCAGAATATTCAACGCTTCCATTGCCTCTGGCATACCGGTTAAAGATTATACAGCGTGTGTTACATCTGTTCAATTTTGCCTGTCTAAAGGTCTGGGGGCACCTGTCGGTTCTATACTGGCCGGTCCGGCTGACTTCATCGAAGAAGCCAGGCGCTGGCGAAAAAGGCTTGGAGGCGGCATGCGCCAGGCAGGGGTGTTTGCAGCTGCCGGAATAGTTGCTTTAAAAACCATGGTCGAACGCCTGGCGGAAGACCATGAAAACGCGCGCCTGTTGGCCGAGGGGTTGGCTTCCCTGAAAGGGATAGACTTTAACCCTGAAGATGTGGATACAAATATAGTTATTGTTAAGCCAACTACTATGTCGGTTGGGCAAATTGGTACAGAGCTTGAGAAAAGAGGTATATTAACAGTCGTTATGGAGCCTGACCGTATTCGTTTTGCCACCAACAAAGAGGTTAACCGCCTCGATATAGAGAAAACCAT
>SKWE01000157.1 GCA_007129055.1 Syntrophomonadaceae bacterium | reverse complement strand
TGCGAAAAAACTGCTCCATTCAACGCCCATTATTTTGTCCTCCCCCGCAAAATCTGATTCCTGTACCCGCTTACTGTTTTCAATAAATCAATAAGCCCGTCTCTAATAAAAGAGACGGGCCTGTACCCGCGGTACCACTCTAGTTGCCCAGACTTCGAGCCACTCGTTTTTGATAACGGCATTGCAACCGGTAACGCTTAATTGCTTTTCTACATTTCAGCGTTACAGCTCCGGGGCGGCTTATTCCTTTGACAGCCATAGGGCTTTTTCAGCTGTAAAGCCCCTCTCTAAATGACTCTTCAAAGTATTTTTCCCCTTCAAAGCATGACTATTTCCTATATTATTTTGGAATTATAACAGATGAAAAAGGATAAAGCAAGGGATACGGCAAAATAAATAGATATATTTTATTGTTTTTTGAAATGGAGGAGTTTATGTTGAAAAAGCCTGAAATGCGCAAGTGCCTGGAAGAGATAAAGCCTTATGTGCCCGGTAAGCCGGTAGAGGAAGTTGAAAGAGAAATGGGTTTAACAAATGTGATCAAGATGGCATCCAATGAAAACCCCCTGGGTCCTTCACCCCTGGCTGTAAAGGCGATGCAGGATAAAGCAAACAAAATGCATATTTATCCCGATGGCAACTGTTATTACCTGAAAGAAGCTGTTGCAAAAAAATTCAATCTGAAGCCTGAGCAGCTAATATTCGGTAACGGCTCAGATGAACTGCTTTCATTTTTAACCATGGTTTATATCAACCCGGGAGATGAAGCGGTTATGGTAGACCCAAGTTTTTCGGAATATGTTTTTGCCATGCGCCTGATGGGTGGTATACCGCGCCAGGTCCCACTAAGCGGCGAAAAATTCGCTTATGACATAGAAAAAGTATTTGCAGCAGTAAATGAAAGGACAAAGCTTATCTTTATTTGCAGCCCAAACAACCCAACTGGTTCGATAATTAGAAAAGAACAGTTGGACTGGCTTATGCAGAAAATACCGGATAATATTTTGGTTGTGCTCGATCAGGCCTATATTGAATATGTGGAAGATCCTGATCACCCGGGCGGGCTGGATTATATCGAAAAAGATTATCCCGTAATAGCGCTGCGCACATTTTCTAAAATATACGGGCTGTCAGGTTTGCGTGTTGGTTATGGTATTGCTCCTGTAGGCGTTATTAACGATTTAAACAGGGTTAGAGAGCCTTTTAATGTAAACGCCATGGCCCAGGCTGCCGCTCTTGCGGCCCTGGATGATGACAGTCATCTGCAAAAAAGCCGAAGCCTTGTTACTCAGGCCAGGAAGCAGTTAACAGCCGGTTTAGCGGAATTGGGGCTTAAGCCTGTTCCCGACCAGGCCAATTTCTGTTTTGTAGATGTCAAAAAGGATTCAAAAGGTGTTTTCCAGGCCATGCTCGAAAAGGGCGTTATCGTAAGAACAGGCGATATATTCGGCTTTCCAACTTTTATCAGGGTAACATACGGCACTGAAGAGCAGAATGATCGATTTCTCAAGACATTGAGTGAAGTGCTGGCTAAGCTTTAATGTCGAAGTGAAAGCGGTGGACAGCCCCTGCGGTAAGGCAGGCCATAACTTAACAGTCGTCTGCGCATAAATAAAGCCCCGCTTTGAAAAGTTATAAAAAGCGGGGCTTTACATTGATGACAAAGAAGTAAAGGTTATTTAACTACAAGTACGCTGGATTTAGCTTCCTGGAGGACAGAATTGCTTACACTGCCCAGTAATAGCTTTTTCAGCCCGCCAAGGCCCCTGCTGCCAATTACTATCATGTCATAATTACCTTCATTGGCAACACGGGTAATGACCTCTGCCGGGTGCCCGCATTCCGCCATTGTGTCAACCTGGATGTTGTGCTTTTTAAAATACTCGGCGTTTTCTTCCAACAAAGATCTTCTGTCTTCTTTTTCATGATCCCTGAGCTGCTTTATCATTTTTACGTCTTCCTTGGTTATCGGAATCCGGTCATGAGCTTCCGGGGGCAGGTCATCAACCTTTTCATAAACATTTATTAGTGTTACCTGACCAACCTTGCAGCCGCTTGCTATTTCAAGGGCTTTCTCCATCGCTTTTTTACTTTGTTCAGAACCGTCTGTGCAGACCAGCAATTTCATTTAAAACACTCCTTCCTTTTTTAATTAATTCTATATTGTCAGCATATTATCCTTTGTATTTAAGAAAGAAATGAGAGATAAGTGTCTCCATATTTCTTTTGTTTTGTAAGTGCCAGGCTAACTGTCCATCCAGTATTGTTTCGGTCATGTTCAACAATAACCAATCCATCCTCCTTTAAAATGCTGCTGTTTAAAATGAACTCAATGATTGATTGTAATTCAACAATATTGTAGGGAGGATCAAGAAAGACTATATCAGCCTTACAATCTTTTTCTTCCAGCTGTTTTATAGCTTTTTTTATATCAGCACAAATAACCCTGCCCCTGTTTTCAAACTTAGTTATAGCCAGGTTTTGCTTGATCAGGGAAATGCTTTTTTTATTATTATCGACGAAAATACAGCTTTCTGCCCCGCGGCTTATTGCCTCAATGCCGATAGCGCCGCTTCCTGCGTAAAGATCAACAAATACTGCATCAACTATACTGGATCCAATCATGCTGAAAAGGGCCTCTTTGACCCGGTCAGCGGTTGGCCTTATATTTAAGCCGGAAGGAGACTTTAGTCTCATCCCTTTAGCTTCACCTGCTATTACCCGCAAAACTATCACCTCTTAAGTTATATTTTAACAGAGAGATCAAACAAAAAGGTTAAAGAAGGAACAGTAATATAAAAAGCGAAATATATTTCTTATGCGCCAGATAAAAATACTACACTTGTTTTTGATAGCAATCTTTATTTTGATTTCTTCCATGTCTGTTATTTCTTATGCTGCAGAGGAAAAAAGCAGCCTGGATAATGGCGGAGTGCTCTATTATTTCTGGGGTTATTGCCCCACCTGCGGGGATCCTGATGAGCATGTCTGGCTCTTTGAAGATTATCCTATTAATGTAGAAATATATGAAGTGTTTTACGACGAAGAGGGCAGGAAAAAATATGAGCAGGTAACCGAAGAAATGGATATTACTGCCCGTGGATTCCCAACCGTTGTTTACAGGGATCAATACTGGCTTGGCTTTTCACCTGCCGTTCAGGAAGAAATAACAGGAGCGATAGAGGCTTACCTGGAAAACAGGGAAGTTGAAAGTCGTGCAGGAAAAATTAATGTTCCATTAGTCGGCGAATTTAACCTGGAAGCGTCTCCAATTTTACTGACCACAATGATCATTGCTTTCCTTGACGG
>SKWE01000254.1 GCA_007129055.1 Syntrophomonadaceae bacterium | reverse complement strand
GTTATGCAATGCAGACCGACCGAGAAGATAGAATAGTAACAGTAAATTTTATGGCCCTGTTTGCTGCAATATTTTTTCTCTTTTTTGCCCTTGATTATTACATCCCTATCTTACCGTTTTACGTGATAGAGGCAGGAGGCGGAGAAACTGCAGTAGGTATGCTGATGGGCCTTTTCACCTTCTGTTCAATACTTTTAAGGCCTTTTCAGGGCAGGGATATAAACAGGCGTGGCCGCAAGCGCCTATTGTTGGTGGGAATATCTCTTTATGCAGCAGCAGGCCTGGGGTTGTTAACCCTTCCTTCGCTGCCCTTTTTGTTTTTTTTCAGGGCAGTACAGGGTTTTGGGTGGGGCGCATTTCTGCTTGCTTTTAATACCCTGACCTTAGACCTGGCACCACCTGGAAAACGTGGTGAAGTGGTCGGTTTAATGGGAGCTGCCCCACCTTTTTCAATGGCAACCGCTCCCATTGTAGGTGAGTACTTGCGCGAAGTCACAACAGCAAATTACCAGTTACTTTTTTTGGTTGCTACCCTGGCGGCAATTATATCACTGGTTTTTGCTTTATTAATTAAAGAACCGGCAAATGAACATGATAAAAATTTCAGGGCGCCCCTTCTGTCCCGAAGGGTGTTACTCCCTTCAATCATTATATTGTGCATGACTTTCAACCTTGGGGCAATTCTAACTTTTTTGCCCCTGCTTGGAGAAGTGCGTGAAATTGAAGCAGTTGGGTTTTTCTTTACCGTCTTTGCCCTAACGGCGGTTTTTTCCAGGCCTTTGGCGGGCCGGTTATCGGATCGCTTTGGACGCCCGAAAGTATATCTTCCTGCGCTTGTTATAGCTGCTATTTCGATGCTGATGATTGCTTCAGCTACAAATGTTTTCTGGTTGGTCTTTAGCGGTTTTTTATTAGGGCTTGGTTTTGGCGCAGCCCATTCTTCTGTAATGGCCATGGCTGCCGACCGTCTGCCCGTAGTGGAGAGAGGTATCGGTATGGCAACTTTTACTGCAGCTTTTGATCTTGGTATTGTTATTGGCGCAATTGTCCTTGGAGTGCTATTAAACTGGCTGGACTTTTTTGCGCTCTTTACCCTTTGTGCATTTGTAATGATTTTGCCTGTCTTTGCAATTATTCTAAGAAGCAGGGTTAATTCAAGTCTGTAACCGGAGGTGTTGGTAAAGTGAAAGGTAGCATTACCCATAAAATTCTAAAAGAACACCTTGTTAAGGGAGAATGGGATAAAGGATCCGAGATAGGGATAAGAATAGACCAGACTCTTACCCAGGACGCAACAGGAACTATGGCTTATCTTCAGCTTGAAGCGCTTGGTATTAAAAGGGTTAAGACCGAGCTCTCGGTAAGCTACGTAGATCATAACACCCTGCAGAACGGATTTGAGAATGCCGATGACCACCGTTACCTTCAGTCGGTTGCTTCAAATTATGGGATCTGGTTTTCAAGGCCTGGCAACGGTATTTGCCACCAGGTTCATCTTGAGCGGTTTGGTGCACCGGGTAAAACACTGCTTGGCTCAGATAGTCACACCCCCACGGCAGGAGGTCTTGGTATGCTTGGGATTGG
This sequence comes from Syntrophomonadaceae bacterium, assembly GCA_007129055.1. Classification (GTDB taxonomy): domain Bacteria; phylum Bacillota; class Dethiobacteria; order DTU022; family DTU022; genus SLQM01. Next base: position 1,773 of record SKWE01000254.1, on the reverse strand, counting down.
CGCAGGAGGCCTTGATGTTGCTGTTGCCATGGCCGGGGCGCCATTTTACCTGGGTTTGCCTGAGGTTGTTTTAGTAAAGTTGGAAGGAAAACTCCCTCCCTGGGTAGGAGCAAAAGATATAATTCTTGAACTTTTACGTCAGCTTTCCGTTAAGGGTGGCGTGGGTAAAATTATTGAGTATGCCGGTAGTGGAGTTAAGACTCTATCGGTTCCGGAACGCGCTACTATAACCAATATGGGCGCAGAGTTGGGCGCAACATCTTCACTTTTCCCTTCTGATGAAGTGACGCTGGAGTTTTTAAAGCAGCAGGGCAGGGAAGAGGTCTGGAAGCCTCTTGAAGCCGACGGGGGCGCGGTTTATGATCAGGAAATTACAATAGATCTAAGCACACTTGAACCGCTGGTAGCAGCGCCGCATAGCCCGGACGCAGTAAAAACTATCGAACAGGCAGGTTCAGTATCTGTTGACCAGGTAGCTTTTGGAAGCTGCACAAATGGTTCGTATGATGATTTATGGCTACTTTCCGAAATTATGAAAGGCCGGGTTGTGCATCCCGGTGTAAGCCTGGTAGTAGCGCCGGGGTCAAGGCAGGTCCTGCTAAGGCTCACCCGTGACGGGATCCTGGAAAAACTGGTTTCAGCAGGCGCCAGGATTCTTGAATCCGCATGTGGGCCCTGCATAGGCATGGGGCAGGCTCCTCCATCAGGCGGTGTATCGGTGCGAACTTTCAACCGTAATTTTCCCGGCCGCAGCGGAACAAATGATGCAGGCGTTTACCTTGCCGGTCCGGCTGTGGCAGCTGTCGCGGCGGTAACCGGAAGACTTACAGACCCCCGGGAACTGGGAGAATATCCACAGCAGCCAGCAACCCGCACCATGATTATTGATGATCGCATGTTAATCGCTCCGGGGGCAGAAAATGGGCATGAAGAAATTATTCGCGGGCCTAATATAAAGCCTATTCCTATAAATTCAACGATGCCGGAGAAAATTGAGGCTAAAGTTCTGCTGGTGGTGGGCGATAATATAACTACGGACCATATTATGCCCGGTGGCTCGAAAGTTCTGCCTCTGCGTTCAAATATAGAAGCCTTAAGTGAGTTTGTATTTGAGTCAGTTGATAAAGAATTTGCATCAAAAGCCCGGGAAAGTGGTAAAGGTATTATTGTTGCCGGTGATAACTACGGACAGGGTTCCAGCCGGGAACATGCCGCGCTGGCCCCTATGTTCCTTGGTGTAAAAGCAGTAATTGCAAAATCTTTTGCCCGGATACACCACGCTAACCTGGTGAACTTTGGTATTTTGCCCATGGTTTTTTGTGATTTGAATGACTATGATAATTTTTCCACGGGAGACCAACTGGTTATAGATAATATTGAAGAACAGCTTGATTTAAAAGAAATTGTAATTAAAAATGCCAGTAAGGGACGTAACTACAGGGCTACGCATCTACTGTCAGCGCGTCAGGTTGAAATTGTTAAAGAGGGCGGTCTGCTTAACTATACCCGTAAAGAAAAAGCTTAAAAGTGAATTAACCGCTGCCACAGAATTCCTTTATCGGGAGGCGATTCAAGTTGGGTTCAGGTATCAGGGGCCGGGGGGTAGGCATAGTATCGCAGCAGTTAGCTGAGAACGAAGCGAAGATCAGGTCATTAATCAGGGAGTTGTTTATACTGCTGCATTTAAGCGGTGCCTTAACTGATTCTTCTGAGAATGTATTGATGGATGAGATGAAAGCTTTTGAGGGTTCTCTGGACATGGCCCAATCGAAG
>SKWE01000008.1 GCA_007129055.1 Syntrophomonadaceae bacterium | reverse complement strand
CTTGTTTAGTGTGGTAACATAATAAAACAAAACTATTCAAAAAAAGGTGATGCTGAGATGGGCGAATTGTTAACTATTGAAGAGAGAATAAGGGAAGAAAAAAACAACCTGGTTGAAATGGCCCGGGCGATCTATAAAAACCCGGAGACCGGCGGCAAGGAATTTTTTGCTGCCGACCTGATTACCGGCTACCTGGAAGAAAAAGGCTTTAAGGTGTGGCGGGGAATCGGCGGTTTAAAAACCGCTTTCATGGCCAGCTACGGCGACGAAGGCTTCCACATCGGTTACTGTTCCGAGTATGACGCCCTGCCGGAAATAGGACATGGCTGCGGACACAACCTGATCGGCATTGCCGGAGTAGCTGCAGGGGTAGCCCTGGCAGCAAGCCTGGATGACATGCCGGGGAGGGTATCGATTATCGGTACTCCCAATGAAGAAGACGAAGGCGCCAAGGTATACCTGGTTAAATCTGGTGTTTTTGATGACGTTGACGCCGCCATGATGTTTCATCCGGGATGTTCTAACTGCTTCCATGTTGAATCACTGGCCTGCCGTGATTACAGGTTTGTCTTTCACGGGCATAGCGTGCATGCATCAACCGAGCCCTGGGAGGGCAGAAATGCTTTAGACGCTGTAATCCAAACCTTTAACAGCATTAATGCCCTGAGGCAATACCTGAAAGATGACGTCCGCATCCACGGAATTATCTCTGAGGGCGGGTTGGCCCCCAATGTAATTCCGGACCGCGCAACGGCCGATTTCATTATCAGGGCCCGCGAAAGCAGCTATTTAAGCGAGGTGGTTGAAAAGGTTGTAGCCTGCGCCAGGGGCGCGGAAGCGGCAACCGGCACCACCCTGGAGATAACTGAATCGGGCCATCCCTACGATGCCATGATCAGCAACAAAGTAATGGCCGATCTTTTTGAGGAAAGCCTGAGGGAAACCGGGTATAACCTTGAATCGCCACATGGTACGGGACTGGACTCCATGGATATGGGCAATGTAAGCAGGGTTACACCATCCATTCATCCCATGGTTGCCATTACCAACCAGTGGATACCCGGTCACACCCATGAATTCAGCGCTCTCTGCAATAGTGACGAAGCATATCATATTATGCTTAACGTGGGCCAGGCCATGGCGATAGCAGGACACAAAATTCTAAAAGACAGGGAACTGCAAAAGAGCATTCTAAAAGAATTTTCGGAGTCAATTAAAAGCAGCCTTTAATATTGTTAAGGTATTCTGAAAATGTATTTGCACTTTTCCATAGAAAGGTTGTTATCAATAAATGTTACAGGGAATTTATGCTCCTATACCAACACCTTTTGGAGCAGATGGTGAAATTGACTGGAATTCCTTTAAGGAAAACCTGCAGTGGTGGGGGAAAAGTTCCCTGCAGGGCCTGGCTGTAGCCGGCACCAACGGGGAAGCTGTGCTGCTTGACGCTGATGAAAAGGCGAAAGCCTTCTCATTTGTCCGTGATAACCTGCCTGCAAAGATGAAAGTAATTGCCGGCACGGGCTGTGAATCGGCCAGGGCTACTATCCGTCTGAACAGGACCGCGGCTGAAAGCGGGTGCCAGGCTGCACTGGTGATCAACCCCAGCTTTTTTAAAGGCAGTTTAGACGATGATAGCCTGTATAACTATTTCATGCACCTGGCTGAAAGCTCGCCCCTGCCCATCATTCTTTACAATATGCCCCGCAATACAGCCCTGAACATGAGCGCTTCCCTGGTAGTCAGGCTTTCTGCGCACCCCAACATTGCCGGCATCAAGGATAGTTCGGGCAATATTGTCCAGATCGGGGAAATTATTAATAAAAGCGCGGAAGGTTTTGCTGTTTTTGCAGGTTCGGCAAACTTTTTACTGCCGTCTCTGGTTTTGGGAGCTGCCGGGGGCACCCTTGCCCTGGCCAATATTATGCCCGAAGAATGTGTGCAAATTCAAAAACTACACGAAGCAGGCTGCCTGGATGATGCAAAATACTTGCAGATGAAATTAATGGAGATTAATAGCGCAGTAACCGCGCTGTGGGGAGTAGCCGGCCTGAAAGCAGCCATGGATTTGCTGGGCCTTTACGGAGGACCGCCAAGATTGCCGCTGCTTCCTCTGGACGACAAAAATAAAGAAAGCCTGCAGAAAATCATGCATGGCCTTCAGCTTATTTAAAGGTTCTGAACGCAAATATGTTTATTTATTTAATGTCCCCAGGTGCCTTAAGATACTTTCAAACTGGGGTTTATTAACCTGGTAGTCGGCCCCTACCGATTCACCCTTGTGCCTTATATCATCGGTGATCAGTGAACTGTAAAGCACTACCAGGATATGCTTTGTTGCCTTATTGTCCTTCACCCTTTTGCACAGGGTAAGGCCATCCATCTGGGGCATTTCTATGTCGGTAATTAAAACATCTATGCTTTCAGGATTTTGCTCCAGGTAATCCAGCGCTTCCTGGCCATTATGAAAACTAAGGATGTTTTCATAGCCGCTTTTACTCAAAAAACTTTTTACCATTTCAAGGATAAAATTCGAATCGTCGGCTATAGCGATCCTGGCATTTGCCAGTTTTTCAATCTCATCAAAATCGATATCGGCTTCGCCTGGCATTACAAAGGCAACGATACTTTCAAAATCGAGGATTAAAACCATCCTGTCTGGATATTTAACCACCCCGATAACCGGTACTTCGGTGTCTAAAGCATTGACTGCATCAAGATCTTTCCAGGACATCCGGTCTATATTGGATACATCGGAAACCCGGAATGCAAGTTTTTTCTGGTTAAACTCGGTTATTATTAATTTATCGCTCTCAGATTCACGTTCGCCCAGGTATTTGATCAGGTTAATCTGGGCTACCGCTTCCCCCCTGAGCTTGATCATTCCGTCAACCAGATCATGGCTTGCGGGCAGGCTTGTAACCGGTTGGGGAGTTAATACCTCCCTCACTTTCATTACATTAATCCCGTAGTGATCGCTGCCGATCCCGAACTCTAAAACTTCGAGCTCGTTGGTTCCGCTTTCTAATAAAATTCCCTTTTTTTCTGTCATCCAAATCCCTCCCGCGTGGTTCGGGAAATAACTATATTTATTTTTGAATTGATTATATTCTACAGTAAGCACCTAAAAATATAAAGCTTTTTCTGATTAAAGCAGGATAAGACCAATTATATATAGAAAATGAGAACGCTTAACGTTTTTAATCTACAGAGGTTGGAGGTAAAAGAATGCTGATAGGTTATTACAGGCTTGGCCGCCCGATTAACGCCCTGGCCGGCTGCCTGCTGGTTCTTCTAAGCGCCTATGTAGCAGGTCCGGTTTCATGGTGGCCGGTAATAATGGCTGCCATTGCCGTTCTGCTG
>SKWE01000155.1 GCA_007129055.1 Syntrophomonadaceae bacterium | reverse complement strand
TTTCGTCAAGCATAGCTTCGTAGGTTTCAACACTCATAATAACCAAATCACCATAGCCGTTTTTTGTAATGAAGACAGGTTCTTTTTTTGCATGACATAGCTCAGAAATTTCATTTGTATCCCTAAGGTCTGTGATAGGCCTGATTTCAGGCATTTCATTCACTCCTTTTGTGCAATATTATAGCAATATTATGTACAAAATGCAATGACGTATGTCAATGACGCAAGGCACGAAGTCACGGGAAGTTTTGTTTTACTTGCTACTTGGTTTCAAATGCAAACAGCGCCTCTTCACGAACGGTAGGTTCGGGATCTTTATCGGCTGACTTTTGCAGCGCGAAAAGGGCTTTTGGGCCTCCAAGCCTGCCCAGTGCCCAGGCGGTGTGCAGCCTGACCAGGGGGCGGGGGTCGTTTTCAAGGATGCGGGCAAGATGGGGCACTACGTCGCGGTTGCCGCTGTTGCCCAGGGCCAGGATAACATTACGCTGCAGGGTGGTTTTTCCCCGCCATCCGGCAGAAGTGAGGTTGATTGTCAGTTCATATTCACGGCGGGTAAGATGAAGCAGGGGTATAAGTGACGGTTGGGCCGGAAAAAATGGAAATGCGAATTCCTGGTATGGTGCAGGTGGAACCTGATCATTGTGCGGGCATACTTCCTGGCAGATGTCACAGCCGTAAATCCTGCTGCCTAAAGCTGCCCTGAATTCACGGGGGAAAACGCCGCTTGCCTGGGTCAGGTAGGAAATGCAGCGGAGAGGATTAATGATATAAGGTTCAATAAGGGCGCCTGTAGGACATGCTTCACTGCACTTACCGCACCTGCGGCAGGGTTCATTTGCCGGCGATGATGGTTCAAGTTCTTCATCGAGCAGAATTGTTCCGATAGCGACGAAGGAACCGTACTTCTTATCGATTAGCGTACAGTTCTCGCCAATTATCCCCAGGCCGCTTTTACGGGCCAGTTCTCTTTCCAACAGCGGGCTGCGATCGCTTAGAACCCGGTAGTTAAAAGCGGCACCGCTTACTTTCTTTACTGCCATTGCCAGATCTTCAGCTTTCTTTTCTACGATATTATGGTAATCTATTCCCTGCGCGCAGCGGGCTACCTTACCCCGGGGCCGGCAGTTTAAATCCACTTCATCTTTTTGCGGCAGTGAATAAGGAACAGTAATTGTAATAATTGATCGGCAGCCGGGCAGCAGGTGGCCGGGCGATATGCGTTTAGCAGGATCTTCCTCTTCGAAAGGGGTGACCCTACCCTCAATCCCGCGCCGCTCAAGCCTATCCAGCATATAGCCCAGGGGTTCGGCAGAAACAACGCCTACCTCTTCAAGCCCGACGCTATCAGCAATTTCATTCAGTCTTTCGCTGTTAAAGCGCATAGCCTAAATATCTCCTTGAAAGATTTTCATTCCCCTGTGACAATTGTTCTCTTCTCCGATCTTAATCGGCTTCCCACCATCCGTCAATTAGATAGGCCTAATTCTCCGCGGAACCTCTACCTTTTTAACCGGCGATACGATCAGGTAAAAGTAACAGCAGCGGAGAATTTCTGTCAATTGAGAAAGATGGAAAAAGGTTCTAAATATTATATGATGGAGAACCTGCAGGATTACGGGTTTGCTATTACTATCGTGACTGAGCAAATAGTGATATGTGAAGGGGAGATTTATATGTTATCGAAAAAAGGTTTTTAAGTGTTGAAAGTTGAATTGATAACCATGGAAGAAAACTGGGTTTTACTAACCGAAGCGACAAACGATGTGGAAGCCGATATAATCTGCGGTTTTCTAAAAGACAACAATATCCCCACCAGGACTGCTGACAGCAGCCCCTATACTGGTGCTATGCGCGTTATTGGCGGCCTGGCTTACGAAGTTAACATCCTGGTTCCCGAACCATTCTTGGAAGAAGCTAAAAAGCTTCTCACTGGTTTGGAAGATAAAATATAAGCCTGAAGCCGACCATGCCCTGTTAAACGAAGATTATGAAGATGGGCATAAGCGCCATACTGTAGAGGGAGGTTGTAAAAAATGAAATATCCCCCCGTAAAAAGGCCTTTCTTTTCTGATGATCCGAAGCGTGAATCCTTCTGGATCGTTTTTTTGCTGGCGGTTGCTGCCATATCCGCCCTGATCCTGGTCATTGCCTGGCCGCAGACCCGCAGCGTTGAATTTATAGCTGCCCTGCAGACGTGGCGCTCGGGACCGGTTGAGTTCATTTTCAGGATCTTTACCTTTATCGGTGATGATGAATTTTTTATGGTCTTTTTCTCAATCTTAATCTGGTGTTACAGCAAGACCCTTGGTTTCTGGGGAGCATTTATGCTTCTTTCTTCGGCAACCTACAGTAACCTGATCAAGGATATAACCTTGCTGGAGAGACCGCCGATAGAAGGTGTAGTTCACCCGGCCGGAAGCTGGGCCTTCCCCAGCGGCCATACACTGACTGCTGTAACAGTATGGGGCTACCTTGCCGTACGGGTAAAAAATAAGGCCATGTGGATCTGGGCTTTTGTAGCGGTAATTGTAATCGGTTTTTCAAGGTTGATCCTGGGGTATCATTTCCTGGGTGACGTTTTGGGCGGCCTTGCCTTTGGCATACCTTTTCTGTTAGCCTTCCTCTGGATTAGCGCCCTGCTGGTTGAAAAAGGTCTGCTTGAGAAGTTTTCAGTTTCCCTGCTGGTTGTTCTTTCAATCGTGGTTCCCGTATTCCTGGCAGCAGTTTTACCGGGTGCAGATCCGCCAAAAATCCTCGGTTACATCTGCGGAGCCTCCTTTGGCTATATCATTGAAACCAATTATCTTCAATCTAAAGTTAATAGCCCCCTACCGAAGCAGTTGCTGAAAGTTTTAATCGGGGTAGTAGTATTATTTGGCATTATTGTTGGCCTGGGTGGTCTTCTGCCATCTGCCGTTGCCCCACTTGGGTTCATTCGCTATGCCCTGGGCGGTCTCTGGGTTACATTTGTCGCCCCCGTTATTTTTGTCCGCTTTGGTCTTTCTGAAAGCGAGCGCTAAAAAATAATTGTCGATATTAAAATCAAAATAAGCTATAATATAGGATGGTCGCAAATGTAGCTTATATTATAGTGGCTTATTGCTGCGCAGAAGCACCAGCAAATGGGGGTGGAAGGCATGATCGGAAGAATTGGCATGATGGAGATAATCTTAATTCTTTCAGTAGCCTTGATAATTTTCGGGCCGGCTAAACTGCCTGAACTTGGCCGCTCAATCGGTAACGGCCTGCGGGAATTCAAGAAAGCTACCAGTGAACTGAAAGATAGCATCAGCCTTGAAGATGTTGATAAGGATAAGGATAGCAAGTGACAGTAGTCAGGCAAATGTGATAGAATTGCAAGTAGACATAAAGTTGTATTTATTTCCTAT
>SKWE01000005.1 GCA_007129055.1 Syntrophomonadaceae bacterium | reverse complement strand
GGGCGCCCCAGCGCTTGAGCTTTATGCCCCGATTAATCATTTCCCGTAAAAGCTCCTTGCTGTGTTTCGGGTTAGCAGTAAAATTATCGTCGCAGAAAAAAACATTTTCCCCCTGGTAGAGAGTTAACTCTTCCAGAACACTTTCCGTAGAGCGGTATCTATACTGCCGGCCAAATATCTGGGTTACACAGCAAAAGCTGCAATCATAGGGACAACCCCTGGAAGTCATTACCGGAATATTGCTCAGCTTTGATGAGTTGGTTAGCAGAGAAAGGTCGGGAATCGGAAAAGAATCCATCTTGACCCTGGTTTCCGATGGAGGATTATGTACTGCTTTACCCTTACGCCAGTAGGAAACCCCTGGAATATCAGAAGGTTCCTCTCCCGCTTCAATGGAACTCACCAGTGGCAAAAAGCTGTTTTCAGCTTCACCCAGCACAACATAGTCGGCAAACTGCAGCGCTTCTTCAGGCAGAAAAGTAGCGTGGATACCACCTATCACCACGGGAATGCTGTTTGAACGCAGCACACCGGCAATCTGGTAGGCTTCGCGACAGGTGGCAGTGGTAGTGGAGATACCGACCAGGTCTGCATTGAACAGTTCCGTCCAGGGCAGAGAATCCCCGGTGCCAAGGTAAAAAGATACCTGGTAACCGGCTTCCTTAAGCTGGGTTCCCAGGATTGGCAGCCCCAGGCGGGGCATGCGGACATGCTTGTATACATGGTCTTCCCTTGATTGTGGCTCAATCAAAATAATGTTTTTCATTTATAACGCTCCCCGTTTCAGAATGACCGTGCGAAAATAGGTATAATTCCGTTATCGTAAGTTACGGCCACTTGATACAGGGGATACTGCTATACTAATTGCTGCATTATACCACAAGGGATAGGTTGTTTTATCATCCTATCCCTTGTCACTTGGGTTAGATCTAAAAATATTATTTAATCAGGCGGATGGCTAGCGGGTACTGAAAATCTTCAAGATTGTTAACTTTAACCGTGGCTATGATAACCATAACCAGCCAGAAAACACCCACTGCAATCGCCAGGAAAATACCGATCACGATGAAAATGAGGAGTGAGGCAACTATACCATAGATGGCAATACTGATATTAAAGTTTAATGCCTCTTTACCCTGCTGGTTTACCCATGCTGATTGATCCTTCTTGATCAGCCAGATAATCAGGGGTCCGAGTATTGAACCAAAAGGAATAATAAATCCGGAAAGAGAAGTAAGATGGGCCAGCATACCAAAAGTTTTTTCTTCTTGCGTTAGTTCTCTCTTATCAACCATAATCATACCTCCTGAGCGCTTTTTAACCGGTAAAAATACCGACCTTATATCTATGATAAGCGATTATCCAGAATAATACAAGGTTTCGCAATCACCTATTCAAACATTTGGGGTTTTTCCTCTAAAAATTCTTTCAGGGTTTTACCGGATTGTTTCCACTCCATGGCATTTCCAACACCGATATAGCGGTAATGCCAGGGTTCGAAAATATAACCGGTAATGTGCTCCTTGCCGGCCGGATAACTCATTACAAAGCCGTAAAGGTGAGCATTATCAGCAAGCCAGCGCCCCTGCCCGGTATCGGCATAGGCCGCCTGGAAATCAACTGCTGTTCCACCAAAATCTACGGTAGTGCCAAGCTGGTGTTCCGACTGGCCCGGGCGGGCACTGAAGCGGTTGGCCTGCTCCTCACCATGCCTGCCGGCATAATCCCTGAACAGGCTGTCCTGTGTGGAATAGCTTCGATAGGCCGAGCGGATTCCAAGCAGGTTAACGCCATCTGCTTCGGCAGCAGCCCAGAGCTGTTCCAGCTTTTCCAGGGCTTCAGCGCGCAGGTACATGGTGTATGAAGGGTTCATGTAGGAAGGTATCTGCCGGAGGTCAGAAGGTTTATAGTCGCTTTTTAACGTAGTCTCTTTTGTAACGAGGGCTAAAAGGTAGTTGCCGTCTGCTATCACCTTTAAACTATCCCTGTTAAAACCGCTCCCCCCGTCACCTGCACCGGAACTGCTGTCCACGGTTTCTTCCCCGCCTTCTGAAACCTGGTCTTGTTCCTCTTCTTCTGCTTCGTCACCTGTTTGATCTTCTAAATCATTAGCAGTTTCGTCATCTTCAATATCCCCGGAAACCGGAAGGTCAACTTCCTGTTCTGCCGCAGATTCATCCTCTGTTATGATGCCCGGGGCAGGATCTCTTTCAGGCAGGCAGCCGAAGACGAATCCAACTGATATAACTGATACTATAACTATCAGGACTAATAAACGGAGCATTAAAGAACCCTGCACCTAATCACTCCCGCTCACCGGTTAGTAATGCTAAGGCTTCATTAACTATCCTGTCGGCAGTGATACCCTTTTTTTCCATTACCACTCCGCCGGGGGCTGAAGCGCCAAAATCATCAATCCCGATCACAGAGCCCTTTGAACCGACAATCTTTTCCCAACCCATCGGCAGGGCTGCTTCAATAAGTACCCGGGCCTGAACAGACGAGGGCAGCACTGATTCCCGGTAGGCTTCATCCTGGGCCAGGAAAAGTTCCCTGCTGACCATGCTGACGACACGGGCAGAATAGCCTTTTTCCTGCAGTTCATCCTGCGCTTCTAAAGCCAGGTGAAGCTCTGAACCGCTGGCTATGAGAATCAGGTCAACACCAGGTCCACTTTCCCTGCTGATAATGTAGCCGCCCTTCAGGGCATCCTTACCGCTGCCCTTAAGCAAAGGCAGGTTCTGGCGGGACAGGATCAAAGCTGTGGGCCCACAGCGGCGCTGCAGGGCATGCAGCCATGCTGCAGCCGTTTCAGGACCGTCTGCCGGCCTGAGAACATGCATGTGCGGTATGGAGCGCAGGTTAGCCAGGTGTTCAATTGGCTGGTGGGTAGGGCCATCTTCGCCAACTGCAACACTGTCATGGGTATAAACAAAGACCACCGGCAAGCTCATCAGGGCTGAGAGCCGGACGGCAGGTTTCATGTAGTCAAAAAAAACAAGGAAGGTGGAGCCGAAGGGGCGCAGGCCCCCGTGCAGCGCAAGGCCGGATAGTGCAGCAGCCATGGCATGTTCGCGCACTCCAAAATGAATATTGCTGCCCGACGGATTATCTGCCTGGAAATCGCCAAGGCCTTTAAGGTGGGTCTTGGTGGAAGCGTTTAAATCGGCCGACCCGCCAATCATGTTTGGCAGGTACTCGCAAAGCACCTGCATTACCTGTCCGGAAGCGGAACGGGTTGCCACCGGCTTATCTTCGAACTGCCAGATGCGCTGATCTTCTATAAGCTCTTCAGGAACCTGGCCGGAATGCCATTGCTCCCACTTTTCGGCCAGTTCCGGATATTCGCTGCAGTAATCTTCGAATAAACCATCCCACTCGCTTTTTTTAGCATGCAGGGATTTTTT
>SKWE01000042.1 GCA_007129055.1 Syntrophomonadaceae bacterium | reverse complement strand
ATTCCTTCTTCCTCGATTTCGACGGCTCAATAAAGGATCCACAAATTACCAGCACCCTGGAGAAAGCAGAAAAACAGACATCCGGGTTCAAGGTATTGGGCTGTTACAATGAACGAATAGTCGAAGAGTAAATCTAATGGCAAGCATCCAGCATATACGGTGAAAGGTGCGGCTGCAATTGAAAGATTTTTTTATGTCTAAAAGTAAAAGCCTGCAGCATGAAATTGATCTTTACCTGAAATGTATATCAAGGGCTTCCCTGATATTTCTTGAAGGGGCAAAAGATGCCTTTAAAAGCGACTACGAAGATGCCGAAATCAGGTACCGTGAAATTGCGGTAATTGAAAAAGATGCTGACAATCACCTGAAAAAAATCCAATATGAACTTTACGCTTACAACATCGCCCCCGATTCACGGGCAGATATTTTTGAGCTGCTGGACGACCTTGATGATATAGTTGACAGCGCCAAAAAAATAATCTTTCAAATATGCGTTGAAAAACCGCTTATTCCTGACAGCATGAAAGAAGATTATATTGCCATAACAGAGGCATCGGTAGGCGCTGCAGATATTTTGATCCAGGGAGTCAGGGCCTTTTTTGAGGATATTAACACCTTAGAAGGCTATGTTGACAATGTTTATCTCTATGAAAAGAAAGCAGATAACCTGGAGGAAAAAATTAAGAAAAGCATCTTTCACACGGACGAAGTTAAGGAACTAGCCAGGAAGTTTCAGCTGCGCTATTACTGTGAAAAATTTGCCCTTATCTCTGACCTCGCTGAGGAAGCGGCTAAAAATATGCTCATGTATAAAATTAAACGGATCATATAAACACTTGAACCTGACGGAGGCCGGCATCAGATGATCGCTAGTTTCTTTTATCTATCCAGCGGTTTGTTCATGGGCTGGTCTCTCGGGGCCAACGATGCCGCCAACATTTTCGGAACAGCTGTAGGCACCAAGATGGTCCGGTTTACAACAGCAGCCATCATTTGCAGCCTCTTTATCCTGCTGGGCGCTGTGTTGAGCGGCGCCGGTACTACGGAAACCCTGAGTACGCTCGGCTCTATCACAGCCCTTCCCGGAGCCTTTATCGTAGCTCTTTCATCCGCCCTGACCATTATGTGGATGACAAAAACAGGCATACCTGTTTCTACGTCACAGGCAATTGTCGGCGCAATTCTGGGCTGGAATATTTTTTCCGGGATCTCTATCGACTTCTCTATCCTCTTCCGGGTTGTGGGAGCCTGGGTCTTTACGCCCATACTGGCAGCAGGTTTTTCGTTCGGCCTCTATTTTATATTTAAATACTTACTGGAACACGTCAAAATCCACATGTTCCGCCTTGACCTGATCCTAAAAATCTGCCTGCTAGCCGCCGGGGCCTTTGGTTCATACAGCCTTGGCATGAACAATATTGCAAATGTGGTGGGAGTCTTTATGGCTTCATCACCTTTTGTTGATATTCAAATCGGAGATTTATTTATCCTGACCGGAGCACAGCAAATGCTCTTTCTGGGCGGCGCATCCATAGCCCTGGGAGTAATAACATACTCCAAGAGGGTAATGATGACTGTCGGATCCAACCTGTACAAGCTCTCACCGGTTACCGCATTAATTGTTGTTCTTTCAAGCTCGCTGGTCCTTTTTCTGTTTGCTTCCGAAGGACTGCAGGGCTGGCTGATCGCTGCAGGCCTGCCGGCTCTGCCCCTGGTGCCGGTTTCACAGTCCCAGGGTGTAGTTGGTGCAATATCGGGAATCGGCATAGCCAAGGGCGGTGGCAATGTAAATACCCGCCTGCTTGGCAAAATATTTGTTGGCTGGATGCTTACCCCTTTAAGCGCAGGGATTTTATCATACATATCCCTGTTTATTATGCAAAACGTCTTTATGCAAAATGTTATGTAAATAAACCGGACTATCATTCCGGACATGCTGCGCGCAGATAGAGGGAGTTATAGATGTTCACAACCAGATTTTTTAAGAAGAAAATGCACCTGGAGCAGGAAATTGATAATTACCTAAACTGCTTGAATGAAATATGCAGCGCCTTTAATAAAGGGGTAAAAAGTTACCTGGAAAGAGATTTCACAAAACTAAATCATTACCTGCAGACAACTTCACGCGGTGAGAGAACTGCTGATCAATACCTGAAAGATATAAAATATAACCTTTACGCCAATACTCTCTACCCTGATTTTCAGAAAGATATCACATTAATCTTTGATAAAATGGATAATGTTGCCGACATATCAAACCAGGTTTTAATCCAGATTGCCCTGGAAAAGCCTTTTATACCCGATTACATCAAACCCTACTTCAGGGAACTTGTAGACTATGCCTGCAAGACAACCAGTGAACTAAACAATGCCTCACGGCACCTATTTAAAAACAGGGTCATGATAGAGGATCACACCAACAAAGTGAACTTCTACCAGGTTGAGGCCAACAAAACCGTTGAGAAAATTTTAATGACTGTCTACCAGGATGACAACATTGCCGAACTGGCTCAAAAGCGGCACATTGCATACTTTGCGATGAAGATCCTGTCTGTATCTGAGCAGGCAATGAAGGTGTCCAAGAAGCTTGTATTTTATATGATTAAAAGCGATGTTGACAGCTACGAATAAACCTTCGTTACGGTTCAGTTTAGCGTTTTCTTTACCACTATCCCATGATATTATAGATAAAGCAGTAATGCAGTTTCTTATATGCTTTTTATGGGAGCCATTATGACAATTCTATCCAGGCTTATAACTCTACTGATTCTATTAACCCTGCTGTTTGCAGCTGGTTGCGATTCTGACTCTTATGAAGGGCACACAGATGACCAGGGTTTCCCGGATTCAGAAATTGTGGAAAGCGATTTTGAAATCGTCTACGATTTCTCTACCTTTGATTTTGAAAACTATTATGATGAGGTCGACCATCTGGTTATCGCCTACTTTGAGGCCGATAGCGGTGTTCTGGGCCGAGTCATTTTGCCTGAAATTGAAGAGGAGCGTTTCGATAACTATGCAGATTACCTTGATCATACCATTGAAGATTTGATCGCCGTACAGGAGCAGCTCTATATTGCCGACCTGATCTGGGAAGCGGTCGCCGGTTTGATTCCCGATCAATACCTGCACCAGATTGCCTTTTTTGAACTATTTACCGATGGCTATGATGACTTTTTGGGAGCTATTGAAGAAGTTGAAAGTGACTCAGGCTTTTTTATCTTCAGCCTCGATCTGGTTGATATGGTTGATGAAAATCTGAATCTTAACGCCGAGCTGCTTTTTTATACAATCACCCATGAGTTAGGACATATCATTACCCTCAACACTGATCAGGTCGCCTGGGTTGAAGAAGAAGATTCTGACCCGGGCACCTATTTTGTTTATGAATATGACCTTGATACCTTTCCCGATTCTTACCT
>SKWE01000080.1 GCA_007129055.1 Syntrophomonadaceae bacterium | reverse complement strand
TATAGAGGGCTCTTTTAATCGTTTCTACCGGGATGCCCTGTAAAATTCCGACAAGGGTGGCTGCCATGGCATTGTATACGCTGTGCAGCCCTAAAACGGAAAGTTCAACCTCGAATGAAGGGGGCAGTTTGGCAAATATTTCAGCCGGTTTTTTGCGGTTAATGGCCACGGTAAACCTGGCCCTGCCTGTGGTTAAATCAAGGTTATCTACCAGGCAGTCAGCATCCCTTTTTTTTATTCCGTAGGTAAATGTTTTGGCTTTTGTTTCATTGACCAGGGAGGCAGTCAGTGGGCAATCCAGGTTGAATACAGCCCACTGGGTTTCCCTGGCATTCCTTACCAGTGAAGCCTTGGCCTTAAAATAAGCTTCAAAAGAGCCATGCAGGTCTATATGTTCCCTGCTGATGTTATTAACAACTGCGATATTAAAATCAGCGCCGTGGACCCTTTTAAGTTCAAGCCCTGAAGAAGAAACTTCCATTACTACATGGCTAACCCTGTTTTTCACCATTTCCTGGAAGTAGCCCTGAAGATCAAGTGATTCGGGGGTAGTTAGCTCGGCAGCCCGAACCGCATCACCCGTTTTAATAATAACAGTACCTACCATGCCCGTTTTTAATCCCTCTTCTTCTAATATATTGTTAATCATGTAGGTGGTGGTAGTCTTACCGTTGGTTGCAGTTACTCCTGTAAGATTAAATTTAGTTGAAGGGTAATCGTAGTAGGCATTTGCCAGGGCAGCAAGGGCAAGACGGCTGTCTTTTACCCGGTATTGAAGAATATCAACGTCCTGACGAAATTCTTCAACAATTGCTGCAGCTGCACCTCTCTTCAAAGCTTCATCCAGGTACAGGTGCCCATCGGTTTTATAACCCCTGATACAAACAAATAAATAACCCGGATCAACTTTGGCAGAATGGTAGGCTAGGCCAGTGATCGGTTTTAGTTCTCCCTGGTTTTTTTCTAAAATATCAATTGAGTTTAAAAGCGGGTTGTTTGTCAAAATAGAACCTCCCAGTATTGAGCAGCCCATTTTTTACATCTTCATATATTCTAAACTATCACCTGAAAAAGTAAAAGAGCCCGCCTGTCGGCGGGCTCCATTTAAACTTCAATTAAACTTTACTGATTAAGAAATCTCAATCGCTTCTACAGGACATTCTTCAGCAGATTCGCGGACTTTTTCTTCATATTCCGCGGGTACAGGGTTTACCTTAACTTCTGCTATTTCATCACCCAGTTCAAAAACTTCCGGACAGATATCCTCACAGATACCGCAAGCGCTGCAATCGTCGTTTACTTTAACCTCCATGCTGATGCCTCCTTCAATATAATAATGATTACTTCCAAAAAATAATATTCGATAAGAAAATGGTTTTCCCTCTTTTTTTTGAACATTTTTAGCACCAGTTTTTCGATATCAATTTATATGCCATCTTAGGCACTGAACTATTATTGATGTTATGGTTACTAAAAGTTGAAAATGTGGATAATGAAAGGGAACTGTTAAGTAACGGCTTGTTTCCTGTGGATAACCCTGTGCATACTGTGAGTAGAACAGGTATTTGTATTTATAAAAGCCTTAAATCATGGGTTTAAAGAAAATCTTAAATTTTTATTGTTAACATAAAATGTTGATCGTAATCTGTTTTTTTCTTCGAGAAGAAGGGCCCTTTTCCTATTGTATTAGCTTGCTTATAGTATCAAGTTGTGTTATTAATATTATTAATTAACTGAAGGAGGTCCAAATATGAAAAACAAATATATTTATTTACTGGTAATTGCCTCTTTAACAATGTTATTAATGACCGCCTGCACAACTGGAGGCTGATAAGTTTAACTGGGAGCCGGTCTGGCTCCATATGTTTAAAAAGAGCATCTGTGGCTGGTTAGCAATACCAGGGCAGGTGCTCTTTTTTATAGTTAATGCAGGCAGTGTTAGCTTATATTACCTGCAGCTCATCACTGAACAGAGTTAGCTGTTGCAGGCCATTTTCTCTTACAACAAAAGTATCTTCGATTCCTACCGTGCCTTCCCCCGGAAAAATGAATTTTGGTTCAAGGGCAAAAACCATCCCTTCCTCCAGGGCTATATCAATATTTTTAGCAATTACAGGAAGTTCATCCAGCTCAATACCTACCCCATGTCCGACGAAGTTTACTTTTTCAACATAGCCCATAAAATGATTGGCCAGGCCGGCTTTATCAGCCATTAATTCAGCCCTGTCGTAAAGCGAACTGCCATAGACACCCGGTTTACCCATTTGGGCTAAACCTTTTTTTATTTTAACTGCCGTATTGTATGCTTCCTGGAGGTGCATGGGTGGTTCACCGATACAAAAAATCCGGGTTTGGTCGACCATGTATCCGCCTAGTACGCTAACAAAATCAACCAGTACAGGCTCGTTTGGTTTAATCAGCGCTATTCCGGCCCCCTGGGGGTAAGAAGGGTTTAAACCGGAACCTCCGGTTGGACCGTCGAAAAAACTGATCGCTGCGGCATTTTCGCCGGCCATAATATGACCGAAGTATAGTTCCTGGTTAAAGCCTCGCATCCTCACTGAGCCCTGGTGGCCTAGTTTTCGAGCCTGGAACTCAAGCTGTCCAGCCAATTCAACTTCACTCAATCCCTCTTTGATCGTGATGCGGGCCATACTGAAAACAGCTTCACTTATTTTTGCTGCTTCTTTCATCAGACCGATTTCGTAACCAGATTTAACCGCCCTTACCTGGCGGATTATTTTTGAGATATCAGTGATTTCATAATCCTGGAGCATTTTTTTGTAGCGCATATATAGATTCGCAGGCAAAACATCGGTTTCCAGGCCAATTGTTTTTCCCGGTGGAACTGTTTTGGCTATAATTTTGATGAGTTCTTCCCAACCTGCAAAGGGAACAATATTATCAAGGGCACTTTCCTGTTCCGCGCGGGCCATTGACTTTCTAACTATTAGTAACGCTTCTCCTTCAGCGGGGATTAACAAATGAGCATTCTGTCCTGTACCGCTGAAGTAAAATAGGTCGGCTCGTTGCATCAGCAGGGCACCGGCTATTTCTCTTTCCTGCATTGCCTGCTGCAGTTTTCCGATTCGTGTAACTAATTCACTGGAAGGAACCATGTTTCCACCTCGATTATATAAAATAAGGGCACCTGCATTAATCATACCATACTGATGGTAATGATATAAGCTTGGTGCCCTTAAGGATTAAAACAGCTACTTACTACTTTATACTATTTATACCCGCTCAAAGAGTCCTGCCGCTCCCATGCCGCCTCCGATACACATTGAAACGACACCGTAGCGTGAACCCCTTCTTTCCATTTCATGCAGCAGTGTAGCAGTCAGCTTTGTTCCCGTGCACCCTAAGGGGTGACCGAGAGCGATTGCTCCACCGTTTACATTAACAATATCGGGGTTGAGGTCCAGTTCCCGCATGCAGTAAAG
>SKWE01000198.1 GCA_007129055.1 Syntrophomonadaceae bacterium | reverse complement strand
TATCAAGCAGGCTGTCATAGCCAACCTGGGCGCTGCCCTGGTGTCGCGTCGTGCGGCAGAAGCAGAAATAGAACAGGGCTTGTTGAAAACTGTAAGGATAGAAGGAGTGAACCTGGCCAGGAATATCTACGCTGCTACCCTGCCTGATGCCCGCCTTACTGCTGCGGCCTCCAGCCTGCTGCAGCTTGCACATCAGGAGCTAAAGGGTAAACCCTGTTCTTAATACTTTACTTTCCCCGTTGCATTACCAAGCCCGTATCCGCCAGAGACACTGACAACTTCTCCGGTCAGGTAGTCGGAATCGGGCGAAGCGAAGAAAGCAACCAGCGCAGCAACATCCTCCGGTGTTCCAAGGCGGCCCAGGGGCGTAGCGGCCGCAATTTGCTCTTTCAGGGCCTCAACGGTTGTCCCTTTTACCCCGGCTTCCATTTCCAGACCCCACTGTTTCAGCTCAGTTTGAATGTCACCCGGACACAGGGCGTTAACGCAAATGTTAAACGGTGCCAGCTCCAGGGCCATCGATTTAGTCAGGCCCAGCATCCCCGCCTTGGCGGCGCTGTAAGCGTGCATCCATAAAGCCCCGTTATTTGCGGCGCGGGAGGAGATGTTAATAATTTTGCCCCCTCCCGATCCGATCATGGAAGGAACGATTTCTCTGCAGCAGAGAAAGGTCCCGGTCAAATTGATGGCCAGGGTCTTTTCCCAGGCTTCCAGGGTAAACTGGGTCAGGGGGGCGGGGCCCGGTGAGCCGCCGGCATTGTTCACCAGGATATCAATTTTGCCAAATTCCTTAATTGCTTCCCCTGCCATTTTTTCAACGGCTTCCGGGCTTGTAATATCAGCAAATAGAGGCAGGGCCCTGCCACCACTGCTGTTAATTTCTTCTGCGACAAGTGCCAGTTCATCTTTTGCCCCCACCTTGTAATTGGGAAATTCAGAAAAGGGAGTATCGATATCGGTAACTACAACGGCAGCGCCTTCTTTTGCCAGGCGCCCGGCACAGACTGCGCCAATTCCATTTTTCCTCCCGCTTCCGGTGACCAGGGCTACTTTACCAGCAAGTCTGCTCATTTTCTCAATCCTTTCATCTAAAAATTATTAAGCAGTGTCTAAAACTACCTAGTACCAATTCCAAAGGCAGGATCGCCTGCCAACTATTCGTTCCGCTAATTGATTTTCCAGGGCAGATCCATGCTTGAACAGCCGGTATCAGGTTCAGTTTTTACATTAATGCAGGCCGGCAGGCCGCTTTTCACGGCATCCTGCAGCACCTTTTCCAGGTCCTCCAGTTTTTCTACCTGTGCCCCGAAACCGCCCAGGGTTTGGGCAATCTGATCGTAGCGGATAGCGCCAAGTTCCACCCCAACTGTCCGGCCGAAGTCCTGTTTCTGCCTGCGGCGAATCTGACCCCAGCCCCCGTCGTTAGAGATGATAATTATAACGGGTACCCCGTGGCGGACTGCCGTGGCAAATTCCATGGCGCTAAAACCGAAAGCGCCGTCTCCGGTTAAGAGGAATATGGGCCTTTCTGGATCGGCCAGTTTTCCTGCAATGGCAAAGGGCAGGCCAATGCCCAGGTGACCAAAGGCTCCGATCCAGATGAGCGATGACGGTGAGAGGGCATCCATGGTCAGGTTGGCGAATACGGCAATGTCGCCACCATCTACGACAAGGGATGAGTTTTCGGGTAGCAGTGTGCCAAGCTTTTGACAAAGTACGGCAGGGTGAATCGGCTTAGCTTCCGGATCAACACCCTGCAGGTTAGATTCCCTGGCAGCCGCGCGCATAACCTGGATAGTATAGACCCATGAATCTTCAATTTGCATCTGTTTGCCTTTCAGGCCATCTTTAAGCTGGTCTAAAATCGCTTTTATATCTCCCACCAGGCCGACATCTGCCGGGCGGTTCTGGCCTATTTCGGCAGCTTCAATATCGACATGGATTGTCTTTGTTGACATCTTAAGCAGTGGCGGTCTGCCGTAACCGACAGTCCAGTCAAGCCTGGTGCCCAGGATCAGGACAACATCGGCCTGCATCAGGCCAATGGGGAAGAATCCCCCGGCCAGGTCATGATTTTCTGGAAAAGTTCCTCTGCCCATGTTGCGTGTATAAACGGGAATGCCGTAAGTTTCTGCGAAATCGGTTAACTCTGAGGCGGCATCAGACCAGAAAACTCCGCTTCCGGCAAGAATTAGCGGCCTTTCAGCAGAAGCGAGCAGCTCCGCAGCAGCGTTTATTTCTAAATCTGCCGCACAGGGGCGGGCCTTGCAGTAATAGGAGGAGGGGAAGCGAACGCTATCTAATTCAGTAATTTCCCCCATAATATCTACAGGGATTTCAAGAAAAACAGGTCCCGGCCTTCCAGATAAGGCCTGGCGGAATGCTGTTGCCACATATTCGGGGATCCGCTCCACCTGGTAAACCTGGCGGGCCCACTTGGTTAGCGGCCGCAGCAGTTCAAGCTGATCAACATCCTGCATTGAACCGATATCGCGCCGGGCCAGGGAGCTTCTGGCCCCAATCAGCACCAGGGGCACCCCACTTTGCGCGGCAACTGCCATGCCGGGCAGGGCGTTTGCAACCCCGGGGCCTGCGGTTACCACGGCAACCCCTGGATGTCCCGTATAACGCGCCCATCCCTCGGCCATGTGGACTGCAGCCTGTTCGTGATGGGTATCAATTATCTCTATTCCCTCTGTCAGGCAGCCATCATAAACAGGATTGATGTGTCCCCCGCTCAGGCTAAATATTTTTTCAACCCCTTCGTTCTTTAAAGCCCGTGCCACAAGTCCGCCGCCTAAAATTTCACTCTTTTTATCCATTAACTAAATCCTCCCCTAATTGTAGTCTTATTTTAGTGCTCAGCATCGTAATCATATTTTTACTCAAACCGCTTTCATAATAGCTATTCTAAATGCCTTTCCCGTAATCCTTGTGCGGCTTAGCCGTTACCAGACCAGGGGGGCAAAGATTAAAAAAGCAATAGTGATGCAAAATGGAACAACCAGGGTTAACACTATTCCAGCCCGGGCAAAGTCTTTGATTGTAAAATACCCTGAGGCATAGGGGATAACATTGGTCGGACTTGATGTAACCAGGATGAAAGCCATGGAGGTAGCAATGGCTACCGGGCCAGCCAGGTACCAGGGGTTTAACCCCATGGCAGCAGCCAGGGCGATGACCATGGGAATCAGGATTACTCCTGTCACTGTGTTGCTTGAAAAGAAAACCTTTAGCAGCTCGACGATTAAAACAGCAAGGAAAATCCTTAGGGCCATGGTCAGGCTGCCGATTGGAGAGAAGAAGAACATGGCCAGCCAGCGGGCTGCACCCGTTTCAAAGATCAGCATGCCAAGGGAAAGGCCGGCTGCAATCAAGATTATACCGCCCCAGTCAATATCACTTTGGGCTTCTTTCCAGGTCATAATTTTCATGCCCGGTAAGAAGAGGG
>SKWE01000101.1 GCA_007129055.1 Syntrophomonadaceae bacterium | reverse complement strand
TGGCCAACGAGGGAAAAATTCCGGGAATTAAAAAAGCCAGCTGGTAGATGATGAAAGAATGAGAGGAGGTTGTTGTTGCCATGATGACAGACCCGATTGCCGATATGCTTACACGAGTGCGTAATGCAAATAATGTAAAGCATAAGTCAGTGGAAATTCCTGCCTCGAATGTTAAACGTGCTATTGCAGCGATTATGAAGCAGGAAGGTTTTATCAAGGATTACGAATATATCAAGGATAGCAAACAGGGCATTTTGCGTGTTCACCTGAAGTATGGCCCGAACCAGGAGAAGATTATCAGCGGCCTGAAAAGGATCAGCAAGCCAGGTTTAAGGGTATACGCAGGTAAGGATGAACTGCCCAAAGTTCTGGGAGGATTAGGTATAGCAGTTATTTCCACCTCTCAGGGATTAATGAGCGACCGTCAGGCCCGGGAAACCGGCCATGGTGGCGAAGTTTTATGCTATATCTGGTAGCATAGCGAGGAGGTTTACCGATGTCTCGAACCGGTAAAAAACCTGTCGCTGTACCCGATAAGGTTGAGGTACAGTTAGACGGAAGAAATATTTCTGTTAAAGGCCCCAAGGGGCAACTTTACCAGGAATTACCCGATGAGATGATTATTGAACAGGAAGATGGCTGGATTCATGTGAAAAGGCCTTCAGACAACCCGAACCACAGGGCGCTGCATGGCCTGACCAGGTCCTTGATCTTTAATATGATTGAGGGAGTAACCGAAGGTTACAGCCGTAACCTGGAACTGGTCGGGGTTGGATACAAGGCAGCAATGCAGGGCACGAAACTGGTTCTCAATGTTGGTTTTTCACATCCAGTTGAGTTTGAGCCCGGCGAAAATGTAGAAATTGAAGTGCCCGCACCCACCAAAATCGTGGTTAAAGGGATTGACAAACAGGCGGTTGGAAACCTTGCTGCGGTCATTCGCCGGACATACCCGCCCGAACCATATAAGGGTAAAGGCATACGCTACGAAAATGAAGTGGTCCGCCAGAAAGTTGGTAAAGCGGGCAAATAGTCGCCTGGAGGTGTAAAGAGCAGTGCTTAAAGTTAAATCGCGTTTAATCAGCCGCAAAAGGCGTCAAAGGAGAGTGCGCAATAAAATAAGCGGTACTTCCGAGCGTCCACGGTTGAATGTGTTTCGCAGCAGTAACAATATTTATGCCCAGGTGATCGATGACCAGTCTGGAGCGACATTAGTTTCCGCGTCCACCCTGGACCCGGGACTGCGTTCTAATCTCTCACGCGGGAGTAATCGTGAGGCAGCCCGTGAAGTCGGAAAATTGGTAGCCCAGAGGGCAGTTGATAAGGGCATCAAAGAAGTGGTATTTGACCGGGGCGGTTATCTCTATCACGGTCGGGTTAAAGAACTGGCCGATGGAGCCCGCGAAGCCGGGTTAAACTTTTAGAAAGGGGGAATAGCAGGGGTGTCTAAGATCGAACCATCACAAGAATTAGAGGAAAAAGTTGTTAAGATTAACCGTGTGGCCAAGGTTGTTAAAGGCGGACGCCGTTTTAGCTTCAGCGCCCTGGTCGTTGTTGGCGACCATAATGGAGTTGTTGGAGCTGGTATGGGTAAAGCCGGTGAAGTACCCGAGGCCATTCGCAAGGGCATTGAAGATGCCAAAAAGAATTTGATTCAAGTTCCGATGGTAGGGACCACTATTACCCACCCGATTACCGGCCGTTTTGGCGGTGGAAAGGTTATGCTTAAACCCGCTTCAGAAGGTACCGGTGTTATTGCCGGTGGTCCGGTTCGCGCAGTTCTTGAATTAGCCGGGGTAAAAGATATTCTGACAAAATCTCTCGGTTCGTCCAATGCTATTAATATAGTGAATGCAACCATGGAAGGGCTGAAACAGCTTAAGCGGGCCGAAGAAGTAAGCGCTATGCGCGGTATAGAAATAGAGAAGCTGCTTGGTTAAGGAGAGTTAACAGCTATGGCTAAGAAAAAATTAATTATTACTTTGGTTCGCAGTCCGCTGACCCGTAAACCGACGCACCGCCGTACAGTGCGGGCGCTCGGTCTGAAAAAAATCGGTCAGTCTGTCATCCATGATGATACTGATGTAATCAGGGGCATGGCCAACCGGGTGAATTACCTGGTTAATGTTGAGGAAAGCAAGTAAGACGAGTTTTGTCTAGAGGGAGGTGTAGCCGATGCGTTTACACGAATTAAGGCCTCCTGAGGGAGCCAGGAAAGCGGCTAAACGTAAAGGAAGAGGCATGGCTTCAGGTTTGGGAAAAACTTCCGGCCGTGGCCAAAAAGGACAAAGATCACGTTCGGGTTCTGGTGTGCGCCGTGGATTTGAGGGCGGTCAAATGCCATATTTCCAGCGCCTGCCGAAGCGCGGTTTTACCAACATATTTAAGAAGAAGTGGAATGTTGTTAATATAGACGACCTGAACACTTTTGAAGCAGGAACAAAAATAACTCCGGAACTTTTACTGGAAGCAGGATTGGTTAAGAATCTTCGTGATCCGCTGAAAGTACTCGGAAACGGTGAACTGGATCGCAAATTGGAGATCCAGGCTCATCGCTTCAGCGAGCAGGCCCGGACTAAAATTGAAGCAGCCGGTGGGAAGGCAGAGGTGATATAAATTGCTGGAAACAGTACGTACAGCGTGGCGGATCAAGGAGCTAAGAGAACGCATTCTTTTTACCCTGGCCATGTTTGTGGTTTTCAGGGTGGGATCTGCGATCCCCGTGCCCGGTGTTGATGCATCGCTGCTGGCTGAATTTTTCCAGGAAGACACAATCTTCGGGTTTGTGAATATTATAGGCGGAGGCAACCTGAGCAACTTTACTATTTTTGCCCTGGGGATTATGCCTTACATTAACGCTTCCATTATTATGAACCTGTTGACTATAGTCATTCCAAAGTTGAAAGAATGGAGCCAGGAAGGCCCAGAGGGGCGGAAGAAAATATCGCAGATTACCCGTTATGGAACTATTGTGATTGCAATTATCCAGGCTCTTGGACTGTCAACTTTGATTGCCGGTGAAGCGGTAGTTGATAAAACCATGCTTTCATATGTGACAATTATAATTTCACTTACTGCAGGAACAGCATTCCTGATGTGGATGGGTGAATTGATTACCGAAAAAGGTATCGGAAACGGTATATCTCTAATAATATTTGCCGGTATCGTTGCAGGTTTCCCGATTGCTGTTGCTATGGTAGCTGAACAGTACCGTTTCGGACAGATCAGCCTGCTGGTGATCCTGGTTGTTTTGGTCTTGTTACTGTCACTGATTGTCGGGATTATCGGTCTTGACCAGGGACAGCGCAGGATTAACGTGCAGTACAGTAAACGTGTAGTAGGTCGCAAAATGTATGGTGGCCAGGCTACGCATATACCGATGAAAGTTAACCAGGCAGGGGTTATTCCGGTTATTTTTGCCTCGGTTATTATTACTCTGCCGCAGACCATGGTTAGTTTTATCCCGCATCCTGTGGCAC
>SKWE01000235.1 GCA_007129055.1 Syntrophomonadaceae bacterium | reverse complement strand
CCAACTCCGTTTGAAGCATAGTTAAATGCTGCTAAAAGGGTTTTTTCGTTCAGTTTATTCTTATAGTCTTCCATATCAAGGGTGCAGGTTTCGGCATTAATGCAAACCTCGCGGATAGTAAACCCTCTTTCTGCCAGGGCAAGCCAGGGACCACGGTTCGACTCGTGATCAATTTCCGTGATCAATATTTCATCTCTCTTGCCTTTTTCACGGCTCAATGCCAGGGCCAGTTGGTACATAAGCGTTGTTGTGTTCTGTCCGAATGCTATTTCATCCGCGTCAGAACCGAGAAAATCGGCAACCGCTTTACGGGCTTCTTTAATTACCCTGTCACTTTCTATACTCGTCTTAAAGTAGCCGCCGGCATTGGCATTACAATTGGTAAGATAATTAACCACGGCATCAATAACCCGCTGAGGAACCTGGGTTCCTCCCGGCCCGTCAAAGTAAGCAGCCGGATATCCATTTACCTTTACCTTTAATGCCGGGAACTGATTCCTGATATAGTCGACATCATAATTCATTGTTCTATCTCTCCTCTTTTCGATACTCCTAATGCGCAACAATTATATTATACCTGACCAGGAAATAGCTGTGTTATAATAATCTCAACACCTTAAACCATTATACCGGAGGTTGCTATGGAAATCAGGTGGTTTGGTACGGCAACTATTTCTTTTTCTTACCAGGGTTATTCAATACTTTTCGACCCATTCCTGCCTATGAATAAAGAACTTCCCTCACCCTCTATTGATCAGCTTGCTGCACTGGGTGACATCTTTATAACCCACGGCCACTTTGATCACCTTATGCATGTTTCCAGGGTTCTGAAAGCAGGAGATGCCCTGGTCTATTGTTGTGAAGTAGCAGCAGACAGCCTTTTAAAAGAAGGCATTGATGAAGACCGGATTGGAGTAATCCAGCCCGGCAAAAAACTGGTCAAAGGCCCATTCGAAATTAAGGTTTACAAGGGGGCACACATCAAGTTTGATCTTCCCCTGATTATAAAAACCCTGCTCAGCCGCCGCGCGTTGAGTAATATTCAAAACTTAAAAACCCTGTTACAGTTAGCTAAACGCTACCCGGAAGGAGAAGTTTTTGTATACGAGATTACAGCAGGTGGAAAAACTGTACTACACCTAGGCAGCTTAAACCTTGATAAAATAGAAACCTATCCAAAAAAAGCAGACCTGCTGACCCTTCCCTTCCAGGGCAGGAGCAATATAGATAACTACGCAATTCAGTTTATTGAGCGATTGGAACCGAAAGCGCTTTATCTACACCACTTCGACGACTCTTTCCCGCCAATATCCAGCCGTGTTTATACCAGTAATTTTATTCAACTGGTTAATGCCAGGTACCCAAATATAAAGGTAGTTGTACCCCGCTATGAAGAGGTAATAATTATTTAAAAAGTGCAATCTACTCTATTCACTCAAAACCTGGCCCTTTTCATCCTCTTAATCCTTTATCTTAATGGCATACCGCACTGTCAAATATTCTCCGCAAATAATGCGCTGAATATAGAGGTTTTTCTCCGCAAACCTACCATAAAGCTTATATGAAAGAAGTTGGTTTAGCCAGGAAAGCAATTTAATGAGCTTGCAGAAACTAAATAAGAAGTCAAACAAAGCGTCCCCATGACTTGCAGACAAACATTTCAATTAAAACAAATAAATTTTTTACTGGTATTGACAATATAACAATCGTTATTTATAATAACAAGTGTTATACAATATATCAATTGTTATTACAGGAGGAGAATGAATTATGACGAATGAAAAGCCAAATAGGATGTTACCGGGGTTTTTAGGGAAGTTTGTGCTGCTTTACACTGCCACTTACATCGTTACTGCAGTTATGTTCCTGGGAGCGCAAAGCTTGCTACCCGCTGATGCCAGGGAAGCTCTCGATTTTTTTGTGCCATACAGCGTTAGCCTGACCGCAATCCTCAGCCAGCTGATAATAAGCGCTGTTTTAGCCCTCGTTCTGTACCCCTTTTATAACCTGATTGTAAAGGGCAGGCAGGGCTGGTTGATCCTCTTTGCTGCGCTGTGGGGAATTGCCCTGCTGGGATCGCTGGAACCGAAGCCAGGCACCATTGAGGGTATGCTTTATACTGTTACCACTACCCTTGAACATATTATGGTAATCGGGTTCGGCGCTATCCAGTTCCTGGCCTTTTCTCGACTGTTTTTATACTGGGAAAGAAAGAGTATTAACCTATCAATAAAAGATCTTGAGCCTGGTGAGCTTTTTTTAACGGATAACAAATATAGTTTGAAAAAATATGCTACCCGCTTTACAATCCTTCACCTGATCATCTATATCCTGGTGGGAATAATCTTTTACCAGGTATCCGGTTACGAAGAGGCCCTGGCAACCATGGAAGAGTTTGCCCTGTGGCGCGACCTGGAAAACATTGTAATGCCCCTTGTTATATTCTTGGGCCAGATATTAAGGGGTGCATTTATAGCTTTGATGCTCGCGCCTTTCTATGCAACCTATATGAACCGGAAATTCGGCTGGCTGCAGCTATTCGGCCTGTTATTCGGTTTAAAAGTGCTGGCTACGGTAATCACCGTTCCCGAATCAGCGGCCCATTTTGCGCAAATGCTGGAAGACTCAAAATCTGGCTTGCCGGAAATTATTGCCCAGACGATAGTTTTTTCACTACTGTTCTTTGCCTGGGAGAAGAGAAGAGTTAAGAAGGAATTAAGCTGACCATGGTAGAAGTAGCTGTGCCATAAACATTTTTACACCCTAACCAGTATTATGATGTAGCAAAAATCAGGTACAGGTACTGCAAAAATTTAAAAATAAGAGGTGCAGCTAAATGCGCTTTAAAATCGAAGACAAGGTTTTTGAAATATTACCGGACGTCTGTATAGGGGCGGTAGTAATAAAAGGTGTTAATAACCAGGGAACTAACCCGGAAATAAACAACCTGCTAGGAGAAGCTTTAGAGCAAACACGTGAGAAGTTTGGCGATATAAAACCTAAGGAGCATCCTGACATCCTGCCTTACCGCGAGGCTTTTAGAACCCTGGGCTTCAATCCGAACAAGTTTCCCTGTTCGGTTGAAGCCCTTTCTTCCCGCATAGCAAGGGGTGGCAGCCTTCCAGACATTAATCCGGTTGTAAACCTTGTTAATATGATATCCTTAAAATACACCCTGCCCATGGGAGCCCATGATCTTGATGCTGCAGAAGATGACATCGTAGTCCGCTTCAGCAGGGATGGCGACTTATTCGTTCCCTTTGGCGAAACTGAAACAGAAAAACCGGATTCTGATGAACTGGTTTATGCCAGGGGGAATAGTGTAAAAACCAGGAAGTGGATCTGGCGGCAAAGCGACCAGGGGAAGGTAACCGGTGACAGTGCTAATATTTTTATACCCATCGATGGCTTCTCAGATCATAATCTAGAAAAAGTAATAGCTGCAGGCAGGGAAATCGCCGCAGCTATTAATACTTTTTTTG
>SKWE01000149.1 GCA_007129055.1 Syntrophomonadaceae bacterium | reverse complement strand
CTGCAGCCATGAGGGTAAGCGTCCGTTCCTGACCTGCCTGAAGGTCGCCCAGTTTGGAGTCAGACTATGAACCGGCCAGGAAACTTGGCAATCGGTACCTTCTGGCCATGGCGGCAACACACGCGCCAAGCATGGCCATTTCTGGACAACCGACAACAGCAGTTCCCCGCCGCATTTCCATCATAGTAGTAGAACTGCCATAGATGTTTGGCGTTCCACGCTTTGTAAGCTGGCTTAAGCAAATACCGGCCAAAACCTCGGCATTGTGAGTAACCAGTGTGCCAGCCAGGGTTACCGGGCTTGTCCCACCGGCCAGGGCCATGGAAAGAACGTTAACCGGTATGTCATACCTGGCATAGGCAATTATGGTTTCACAGGTTTCCCGGGCTATAGAAAGCGGACTTTGCGGGCAGACATCTGCAGAGATAATTGGCTTCTGCTTCAGCTTATCCTTGCCACCGGCAACTGCAGAGGCCATTTCAATCATTAGTTCTGCATGGCGAAAACTGTGTGGTGCCGTGCTGCAGTGTTTTGATGTATTGGAAGTCATTGCTTCATAGTTATGAAGGCAAAAGACTTCCTGGTTTACTTCACGTGGGACAACAGGGCAATCAAGAATATCATATTGATCTAAATAGTCAACCAGCTTTGCTACATCAGCAGTATCCTGCTTGGTAGATTCTCGAATAATACCGCTTTCAAGGTCAACTACCTGGACACCGCAGCTGAAATTGCAAAAGCCAACTCTTTTACCTCCCATTACAAAATCGTGCTCAGGGTTACGAGCCCCCAGTATAAAACTGGATGGAGCTGATTTTATACAATCTTCCACCACATGGGCCGGGAAATAGACAGTACGGGTTGATTTGTCAACGATGCATCCACCACCATGATAAATATCCAGGGCGTCATCGCTGTAGACCTTAATGCCGGTATGTCTTAAAACTTCCAGGGTTGCCTCATGAATGCGGTCGATAGCAGCATCAGATATACAGCTAATACCCATTCCTTCATGCATCATTTCACCTGCTGCTTTACTGCGTCGCATTTAAATACCTCCTTCGACATTAAATAAACAAAATTTCCGGATAAAGGCAATATGCCTCTATGCCAAGCTCTATTATATCTCATTTATTACAGCTTGGCACTACAGGTTCAAGTGTTATATTCTTTTAGCAGGGACCTGGATTTTATATCGCCCAAATCCAGGTGATAGGTAAGAAAAGCGCTGGTAACCCGGGATAGGGTTTTCTTTTGCTCTACGGACAGGCGAACAAGATGAGCCTGGGATAATGGGGCGCTGATCAACCTTTCTACTATTGCTATTATACCCTTGTCGATGGCAATAACGTCGGCCCGGGAACAGATATTACAGAGCATACCGCCCTGCCGGGGGCTAAATTTTGATGCTTCCAAGCTGCCACAGGCTGAGCATGAATGAAAGTGAGGGCTGTAACCGGCTAAATGAGCCAGTTTAAGCTCAAAAGAGCGACATAATATATAACTGTCAACCCCAGAACCAAGCAGCTTCCAGCCTTCAAGTAAAAGATTAAAGGTATTACTGCACGGTTCTTCCCCGGAAACCAGCCTGTCGACCAATTCTCCCATGTAAATACCATAAGGGTACAGGGCAGGGTTATCGCGAAACCAGGTAAACTGTTCAATAGAATCCTGGCTGGTTATCACTGGCCAGGTTTTACCCCGGTGAAAGGTATAATGACCATAGGAAAAAATATCCACTCCTGCAGCCAGCTTGCTTTTCATTTTGCGGGCACCTTTTGCTACCGCCTCAAACTTTCCTTCTTCCCTGGTTAAGAGGGTCACAAGCCGATCTGCCTCGCCCAGTGGGCGGGTCCGCAGCACAAGGCCATCTGCTCTAAACATCCGTTGTGACATATTAATAACCTAAACGGCGGAGTTCGTCTTCCCGGTTGCGCCAATCTCGCTTAACTTTAACCCTGAGGTCGAGAAATATTTTCTGCCCAAATAGCGCTTCCAGTTCCTGGCGAGCCCTGGAGCCTGCTTCCTTCATTAATAAACCGCCTTTGCCCACAACTATTCCAACCTGGGATTTACGTTCCACAAATATCTCAGCCCGAATATCCAGCAGGTTCCCATTATCTCGTGGTTTCATTTCCTCAATTACCACTGCAATCGAGAAAGGTATTTCCTGCCTGGTAAGATGAATGACTTTTTCACGAATTATTTCGGCTGCAATAAATCGTTCCGGTTGGTCGGTAACCATATCGGGAGGATAATACTGCGGGCCTTCCGGCAGGTAACCAATAATCGCACCGAGCAGTGGATCAAGGTCAACCCGGTTCAAGGCGGAAATAGCAAAGGCTCCTTTGAACTTGCACAGTCCCTCATATAGTTTGCGATTTTCCTCAAGCCTGCCCTTTTTAACCAGGTCAATTTTATTCAGGATTAAAAACTGTGGGCTGCTGACATGGGCAAGGATTTCTGCTATGTAGCGATCTCCGGGGCCCGGAGCTTCATTCGCTTCAACAAGAAAGAAGATCAGGTCAACCTCCTGCATGGTATTTCTGGCGACCTGCACCATGCTTGAACCAAGCATGTGCTTCGGTTTATGTAACCCGGGGGTATCGATAAATATTGCCTGGTAATCCGGCCGGGTTAAAACTGCCCTGATCTGGTTCCTGGTGGTCTGGGGGCGATCAGAAATTATAGCTACCTTCTCACCAACCAGGGCATTTAGAAGTGTTGATTTGCCTACATTGGGTCTGCCGATCAAAGCAATAAAACCTGAACGATGCATAGATGAATCCTTCCCCTTTAACGATAGTCTGTTTTTAGATCTAGTACCGGGGTGCCATTAATCAAATCCAGGCCTTTGACAGTTAGGATATTCTTTTTGATATCAACCAGTTCGACAACAGATTGGGCCAGGGCATTGGGCCTTAAAGGAGCCCGGCAGGCGAATACACCGTAAACCTCATTGCCCCTGCCACTGCGCTTATCCTTTAAAGTATAACCGCTTGCTTTATGCAGGTAGGATATAACAATGATTCTTTCTTCTTCATCCAGGCGGTAAAGTCCCTCTTC
The DNA here is from genome assembly GCA_007129055.1 of Syntrophomonadaceae bacterium. Classification (GTDB taxonomy): domain Bacteria; phylum Bacillota; class Dethiobacteria; order DTU022; family DTU022; genus SLQM01. Next base: position 422 of record SKWE01000149.1, on the reverse strand, counting down.
AAATTCCGGGTCTATGATAATTTTTGATACAAGCTCCTTGTAATTTTTTGGGATTTGCTGTGGAGCCGGGTAGTCATTTACCACGTAGCCCAGGGGGTTTGAAGTTACCGGAAGGCGCCATAAATCCTCTGCCTGAAGCATTTCATCACTTACGGGGTTGCTCTCCCAATCTGCAGAACCAAAAGGTTTTGGAAGCAGTTCGAGAGATGAAGTTGTAACCAGTTCACCGGCAAGGTTACCCATTACAACCTGGATATTGCCACATAATTCCCAGAGCACCTGGCGGCAAGCACCACAGGGACTGGAGGGCGGAGAGCTATCAGTTACAACAGCCAGCGCTTTAAAATTCCGCCATCCGGAATGCACAGCAGAAAATACTGCTATCCTCTCTGCGCAAACCGTCATCCCATAAGAAGCGTTTT
>SKWE01000114.1 GCA_007129055.1 Syntrophomonadaceae bacterium | reverse complement strand
ATGGTTTTTCGGTAATTCAGAGCGAATGGTGGCATTTTAATGATGCAGATTATAGAGAATACCCGCACCTTGACCTGTCTTTAGAAGACTGGGTGAATCAATATTTTTCTGCAATTTAATAATGGCTTGTCAAGGGGAAGGGTTTGACAACTTTATGTTGCCTAAAGATGTCACAGGATCTTTCATTAAAGCATTACAAAGGATTGCTGACCTTGAAATTTGACATCACTTGACCTCCCTGTTATTCTAGGGGCACGGAGTGATTTAATCTTGAAACCGCGCTTTATCTTCACATTTTCATTGGCCCTTCTTTTCCTTACACCTTTATCAGCTACTGCCGATTCCGGCGCCCTGGGACGAATTGGCGACAGTGTTCAGCCACTGGAGCATACCCAGGTTAAAATGGTCAGCAAAGATATTACCGCTGAAGTGAGCGTGTTAGAAACCTATTTTGAAGCTGTTTTTACTTTTCACAATGATGGTCCTGAAACTACTGTTCTGATGGGTTTCCCGGAAGCTTCAGGTATGGGCAGAGAGCCATCAGAGGAGCATCCTTACAGGCGCTTTCACCAGGATTTGGAGGACTTTACAACCTATGTTGACGGTGAAATAGTCGAGGTTGAAAGAGAAGAAGGCTTGCTGCAGGATAGTGGTCTCAATGCTGTGGAGTTCCCGAACTGGTATACCTGGAAAGTGGATTTTGCAGAAGATGAAACCGTGGTTGTTAAAAACACCTACAGGGCCCCCAACAGCGTGGAGGCTGGCATATTAACTTCAACCGGTTACATCAAAAGTACCGGTGCCACCTGGCAGGGTTCAATCGGTGAGGCCCGGATCACTTTTAAACTGCAGGACATATCGCCACACCAGCTTATATTTGCCGTACCGCCCGGTTTTCAGGTCGAAGATGGTAACCTGATCTGGGAATGGAAAAACTTAGAGCCACGTCACAACATCGAGATAAGTTTTAATATCCATTTTAGCGGTCATATGAGGGAATACAATCTGTCAGATGAGACAATAGAAGTCTGGGACGACTGGGATGAAAAACTTAGCGATCGGAGCTACAGTAGAATATTGTCTGAGGCTGAAAATATTTTAAATCAAATTACCAGCGAGGAAGATGAATTATTTTACCTTGCTTCAGCATACAGGTGCATAGCCCATGAAAAGCTTGGGAACACCAGGTTAGCCATAACAGGATGGGAACAACTAATCGAAAACCTGGGTGCACCAGAACAGGTGACAGGGTCGTTAATGGGACCGGATTTAAAAGGCTATTTTTATAACAAAGCTCATTACCGGCTGGCAGGGCTTTATCACAAAGCAGGACAAACTGATGAGCTGGTAGAGTTATATAGTCGAACATTTGAGGGACCTCCTAATGCTCCTTTGAAAAGGCTGATCGAATCCTTCCTTCCTCCCGAAAAAGTGAGGAAATCTGATCCTGTAATCAACAGAGCAGAAGTTGAAGAAAACATGTTGGTTCTTGAAGCAGAGGACTCTGACGGTGACCTGGCAGAGGTTAAATTTGCACTTTGGGAGAAAAAAAGTGGAGAGACAATATTAATTTTTGAACTAGAGATCCCGGCTTACCCTTCTTACTTCTCTTACTTTTACTATAACCTTACCCCCGGTATGGTTTATAGCCCTGAAGATCTCTATAGGTTAGATATGAGTTATCAACTCGAACAACTTTTCCCCGGGGTAGAAGATTTAGATCCGGATGGCGATTACTATTATTCCGTAGAGGTCAGTGATTTTGCCGGTAACAGGGATGCAACAAATAAAAAACTTTTAGATACTGCATTTCTTGCTGAAGAGAAAGAGGAGGTCGCCGGTGAAGAAGACCTTGAGCCTTCAGAAGAAGAGACAGATGATAATGATCAAGAAGACCCCATGCAGGCTGAAACAGATCAAGATCAGAATCCCGCCATTTTTCTGGTATTCCTGATTCTAATAGTAGTTGCAGTTGCCACTGCAGTTTACCTGGTGCAGAAGAAAGTAAAAGGTTAGTCAATTAAGAATCGGGCTGCCGACACGGTTCAGTCATAATATTACAGTAGATTTCGCTTGAGAGCTTCTGTTGAGGTATCGTCCTAAAGAGGAAATGGGGCTTCCTTATTCAACTTCCTCTATATCAATGCCAACCATTTTCATTAAGGCGATAGCATTGGTGCTGGTGGATACCCCGGCTTTCAACTTATAATCAAAACTTATCTTGTCGCTATCGATCTGATCGTCAAAGTGAAAGTTTTTATAAGCCGGGGGTTCTCATCTGCAAGGGCTGCCAGTTCAAGGTCGTGGGTGGTCAACATCCCCAGGGTGGGCAAGCCGGATAGCATGCGGATGATTGCTTTAGTGCCCAGGATCCTGTCCTTGGAATTGGTTCCCTTGAATATTTCGTCCAACAGGTAGATTATTGATTTCCCCGACCTGGCTGCATCAATTACCATTTTAATCCTGGTCAGCTCCGCGTAGTAAGTGGACACTCCCTGTGCCAGATCATCTGTGACCTGCATTTTTGAGTAGATCGGCATGTATGAGGCTTTCATGGCCGCAGCACAGACAGGGGCGCCGGCGTAGGCCAGCACCAGGTTCAGGCCCACGGTTCTCAGCAGAGTGGTTTTGCCGGACATGTTAGAACCGGTAATAATAAGAGTTGTACCGGGAAAAGGCAGGGTTACATCGTTGCAAACCCTGTTTTCCGGATTGATCAGGGGATGGCCGAGGGAAGAAGCTTGAAGATACGGAGAACCGGCAGTAATTTCAGGGTAAACCCAACCGGGATTGTCATGGGCCAATCCCGCCAGGCAGGCATGAACTTCAACTTCGCTTATAACATTGATCCAGGTTTCCAGGAAAGCTCCGGAAGATTTTTTCCAGGCAGCCAGCTTTTTTGCTGTGAACAGATCCCAAAACAGAATAGTATTGACCGGGAAATAAACGATCGGTTGGCTGTAGCGAAATTGCGTCAGTTCCACAATGCCTGCTAAAGCTTTAATTTGGAGGGAGGCTGTCCGGCGGTTACCGGAAAGGGTCTCCTGCAGGCGCAGGAGGCGGGAAGATTTAAATTTAGCATCTTCGATACATTTCAATATGGCAGCATATTGTTTTAAGCGGCTTGATGCCATTTGGGTCCGGTCAAATTCACGGTGTATCTTTTTTCTGGTTGAAAGCAGGATTCCGTACTGAGCAGCTACAAGAGCCAGGGGAAGCGGCAGCGGAAGGTACTTTAAGTAATAAAGCAAAAACAGCAAGAGGGTGATGCCGGGAAGCAGCAATAACAGGTCCGGAAAATTTACGCCGGCTTGCCGATCTGTTGCCCAGGCCATCAGCTCAGCGGGGTTTTCCTTTTTCACCTTAGCTTCCATACCGGTAGCCTGGAAGTGCTGTCTCCAGGGCAGGTCTTCCGACAGTTCTTTTACACTTTCCTGCCTTTCTCCGATTGAAGCCGGATCTTGTTGACCATTGAGCAGGTCAGTAAGAGCTTTTT
>SKWE01000062.1 GCA_007129055.1 Syntrophomonadaceae bacterium | reverse complement strand
GGCTTGATAACGAAGCGGTTGCCGAACTTATTGCAGTAGTCGATGTATTCAGCGGAACAAACAGCCTGGCTAATGCTTACCAGATAGAACCTGATGTATCGCCGGATCCTGATTGAGATAGATCGTTTACCAGCCCCAGGTTCCGGGTCCGCCTTTGAAGGGGCCTTCCAGGTTGGAAGTAATCCAACCCCCGTAAAAGTCACCTTCCTGGGCTTTGACTTTCTCCCCATCCACATAGCAGGCCTCTACCTTGGAGGGGTAAAAAGCAAGGCAGTCTTTTATTGACTCGAAGCCGGAGCGGGGATTCTCATAACACCAGGCTATACTGCTAATCTGATCATTTTCTGTGACCAGGTTAAAGTATACGGCCATACCTTTGAACTCGCACATGCTTGTTCTGCTGGTCTTTTGTAGCAGATCCATCATGATGTTTTCGGGCGGAATGTAGAAAACCGGGGGATGGCTGGTTTCAAGGACGCGAAAACTATCATTACTCTTTGCCAGAATATATCCTTTGTGAACTATTTCAATTAAACCAGGAAACGGCTCAACCCTCGGTGGCCGGGGATAATCCCATACTGATTCTTTTCTTTTTTTCTTCATCTACCAGGCACCTCGATTGTCTCTCATTCATAACAGGCCCACCTATTATTTTAGTCAGACCTTGAATAGCAATAATTCTACTTTTGATCCTATCATGGATCATACAGCTTGCAAACTGATATTATCTTGATACACTCCGTAACAAATAAATAGGCCCGAAAGGGGACAGAGAGAAACGTCCCCTTGTCCCCCACATTTGTTCCCTTGACAATATAACGTGCGTTATATATAATAACAAGTGTTATAATAAAATGAAGAATAGGAGGTTTTTCAATGAATTACCTTACGTTTACAGTTTGGTTTACCCTTATTCACACTGCCGCTTATATCCTTGCCGGGGTGATTGCCTTAAAAATAAGTAAAGATATTTATGAAAGCAAGGAACGCTTCGCGGATTTTTTACGGGACATGGGCGACCCGGTCGAAAGCAAGCATGTGCAGAAAACTTTTATCCCGGCCCAGCTAATAAGGGGTGTCATTATGTCGCTAGTGCTATATCCTGTTTTAGGGTCCCTGGCAGACATCTCTTTCCTGGCACGCTTTTTCTTCTTTGCCGGATTAATGTTTGTCTATACGGAAATATCAAGCGCCGTACCTTTTCCAACAAATATAGAGGGTTTTGTCTACATGAAGCAAAAATATATGCAGGGAAATAAGATTTGGAAATTCTGGCTGGAGATAGTTATTTACAGCACTCTTTTTGCCTTACCGGCAGCGGGATTACTATTTTAAGTATTTTTAGGGCAATCCAGATTATATAAAGAAAAGCAGGTGATATTTTTGAAGCAACCCAGTGTCTACTCGTACGAACAAATCATTAATGCTGCTTTTGAATTAATCAGGGAACATGGCTGGCAGGGTGTTACCACCCGGGCTATCGCTAAAAGGCTGGGATCATCGACTATGCCGATATATTCACATGTTAAGTCTGTAGAAGAGCTTGAAAAAGAGCTGCGGGTAAAGGCCAGCAGCATGCTTAAAGAGTTTCAGCAACGACCTTATACCGAGCATACCCTTCTGAACCTGGCTTTCGGATATGTTGTCTTCGCCAGGGACGAAAAGCAGCTGTTCCGTTTCTTATACCTGGATCGACCAAGGAGGTTAGACCTGGAAGCTATGCCGGATATGAAAGATGCATTCTTTTCCGAATTTGGGGCAGATAGCACTGCCGGGCAGGAGCTGCTCGAATTAAAAGAATCTGGTCAGGAAGCGCTAATTCAATATACCTGGATTTTCACGCACGGGTTGGCCATGCTGGTTAATTCCGGGGCACTTGGCTCTAATTCTGACAAGGTGATCCTGGAGTATCTAAAAAATGCCGGCGAGGCATTCTACCTTTGGGGAACCGGACGAGAAGAACAGGGTTAAGAGTAAAACAAGGGTGAGAAGGCAATAAAACCAGCGCCTGCTGTTTTACATTACAGCTCTATCTTTCTAAATATTAACCCGGCCATAATAAACAGCAGCAGGCAAAGCCCAAGGGTTACTGCCAGGGGACCTGCTATGTCAGAGAAGCCTGCGGTGCCGTTTACAAGGGGCAGAATACTGGCCAGCAGGGTATTGGGATAGAAATCGGCTGCGGCGCTGTTCGAAACCAGCATATTTAAAATGCCGCTGATAAAGAAAATAAAGATTGCCGCCCCTCCTGCCTGCAGGGGTGATTTCAGGATGGTAGAAAAGAAAAAGGTGATAGAGGCAATCAGCAGGGCAAAAGATATAAGGGCAGCCGTTCCCAGGACAGCCTGGTCCAGGGGCACTGCACCCAATAGGCTCATGGTGTAAAAGTAAGCCAGGACACTGCAGGCCAGGATACCGAAGATAATAATAAGGCAGTGAACAACAAATTTTGCCCCGAGAAACTGCCAGCGACTGACCGGCTTGCTGAGCATCCAGCCGGCTACTCCCGTCTCTTTTTCCTTCGCTACGCTGCCCATCAGCACAAAGATCAGAACCATCAGGCCGATCTGCGAAGCATCAGACAGGTAGGAAGCAAAGGCATCTGCCGGTGTAGGATCGGGAAAGTTTATCTCCATCCCTGCGGCAAAATAGCCAATAATTTCATCCATGTAAGCAATCATCGGCGGGTCAAGCAGGGCAAAGAAAAGAATTACCAGCAGGAAGGCGGGATAACGAAAGCTGCGCCAGTTCGAGCGAAACTCTTTCAGGATTAGCACTTTCATTTAACTTCCCCTCCCCCGTGGTTTTCTTCCAACACCTTAAAGAAAGCTTCTTCCAGGTCGGTGCGGTTCTGCATAAATTCTGTTACCACAATGCCCCTGTTGATTAAAACTGGAATCATCTCTTCAGCCATGGCAACAGCTTCGCCCGGTTCTGAGATAATCAGCAGTTTATCCAGGTGTGGAGCTACCTCACGGACCGCCTGATGCTGCTTGATTATCGCGGCTGCTTCCCTGCGCTGGTCAGGCCTGACACTGACCAGGTATTGCTCCATGGCGTAACGGTTTAGCAGTTCCCTGGTGCTGATCTGGAGCAGTTTTCGGCCCCGATCGATAATTGTTACGTGGTCGCAAACCCTTTCAACATCGGCCAGGATATGGCTGGAAAAAAATACAGTAGCCCTTCCCTTGAGGCGGGAGATGATTTCCAACACCCTGCGCCTGCCTTCGGGGTCGAGCGCTGATACCGGTTCGTCCAGGATCATCAGTTTAGGCTCGGTTAGCAAAACAGCGGCCAAACCCAGTCTTTGCTGCATGCCCCGTGAATAGGCCCCCACCTTGCGATTGGCAGCATCCTCAAGCTGGAAGTAGCCCAGGAGTTTCATCAGCCTTTTACGGCTTGCCCTGTAGGGAAGTTTGTAGATATCGGCAACCAGGCCCAACGCTTCCTTACCGGTTAACCCTTCCGGGAAAACCGGGTCCTGGGGCAGGTAGTTGGTATGCTG
>SKWE01000152.1 GCA_007129055.1 Syntrophomonadaceae bacterium | reverse complement strand
TTTATGGATAACCCTGGTAGCATCAAAATCCCCCCAAGGTGAGAAGCGGTAGCTTCTGCTACAACAACCTATACTTTACAGATCTAACTATACCAGATATATTTAACCCGGTCAAATTATTTTTTTATCAACCTCTTCTTTTATTTTTAAAATCAGTCCCTCAAGTTCACCGGGCCCAAGATCGCCCTGGTCACGGTGCCTGATTGCCACCTGGCCACTTTCAACTTCACGGTCACCAATAATCAGCATGTAAGGTATCTTGTTAACCTGCGCTTCCCTTATCTTGTAACCTATTTTTTCATTGCGCTTGTCGATGGCTGATCTGAAGCCTTCCTGCAGCAACTTTTCATGCACTGTGCCAGCATATTCATGCGCCCTGTCGGTTACGGGGAGAATTGTTACCTGGACAGGAGCAAGCCAGGTGGGAAAAGCTCCGCCGTAATGCTCTATAAGAAGGGCCATCAACCGTTCCATTGAACCATAAACTACCCTGTGAATGACGACGGGACGGTGTTTATCTCCATCTTCACCGATATAGGTCAAGTCAAATTTTTCGGGCATCTGGAAATCGAGCTGAATGGTTCCACACTGCCAGCTGCGCCCCAGGCAGTCTTCCAGGTGAAAGTCAATTTTCGGGCCATAGAAGGCACCGTCGCCGGCATTTATTTTGAAGTCAATTTCCCGATCGACAAGCACTTTTTCCAGCAATTTTTCCGCTTTATCCCACAGTTCCACAGCACCCATTGCCTTTTCAGGCCGGGTACTCAGCTCAATTCGATATTGAAAACCAAATACACTGTAGAACAGATCCATCAGATCGATAATCCTGGAAACTTCGTCCTCAATCTGGTCGGGAAGCATGAAGATATGCGCATCGTCCTGGGTAAAACTGCGTACTCGCATCAATCCATGGAGGGTGCCAGAAAGCTCGTGCCTGTGCACGATACCCATTTCTGCTATGCGACGCGGCAGATCGCGATAGCTATGCATTTTCGAACGATAAACAAGCATTGCTCCCGGGCAGTTCATAGGTTTAACGGCAAAATCCTGCTCATCAATTCTTGTAAAATACATGTTATCCTGGTAATGATCCCAGTGTCCCGACTGCTCCCAAAGTGTCCGGTTAAGAATTAAAGGAGTTTTTATTTCCTCGTAACCAGCCCTGCGATGTTCAACACGCCAAAAATCAGTAAGTTCCTGCCAGACAATCATCCCGTTATTATGTAAAAAGGGAAAACCGGGACCCTCTTCCTGCAGGCTGAACAGGTCAAGTTCCCTGCCCAGTTTGCGGTGGTCACGTTTTTTCGCTTCCTCAATCATATCCAGGTAATGCTGCAGACGTTCTTTGGTCGGAAATGCAGTGCCGTAAATTCTCTGCAGCATGGGGTTCTTCTCATCGCCTCGCCAGTAAGCGCCAGCAAGGGCGGTGAGTTTAAACGCTTTTACCATACCGGTATGAGCAAGATGCGGTCCGGCACAAAGGTCGATAAAATCATTCTGTTCATAGCAACTTATAACAGTACCATCAGGTAAATCATTGATTAATTCCAGCTTGTATTTTTCGCCCTTTTCCCTGAAGAGCGCTAAAGCTTCATCCCTGCTCATTTCACGGCGCTGGATAGGCTTTCTCTCTTTAATTATTTTTTTCATTTCTTTTTCTATTGCTTTAAGTTCGTCTGCAGAAATTGGTTCCTCAAATTCGAAATCATAATAAAACCCATTTTCTATAGCGGGCCCTATGCCCAGTTTTACATTTGGATAAAGCCTTTTCACCGCGTGGGCAAGAACATGGCTGGCGCTATGCCTGTATATATCTGCTCCCTGGGGATTATCAAAATCTACAAACTGCAGTTGACTTCCCTCAGGAAGCGGCCGCTGCAGGTCACACTGTTGTCCGTCAACCAGCACGGCCAGCAGATCACTGTTTTCCGCTTTCTTCTCTTTGAATAGATCCATGCAGGTCGTACCTTCAGGATATAAAGCTTCTTCTCCATTGTCTAATTTAACTTTTATTTGCAAGCGCAATACGCCCCCTTTTGTTGTTATCAAATGCTATAGTATCCTATTCTACACTGACCGTATCTATTAAATCTAATGATAAAACTTGCCGATCAGCATGTCAAGAAAAGTAATTTATCCTTTGAGATTTATTGCGCCGGGCAGTAACTCAATTTTTGCCGGCGCCCTGCCAGGCTGCTCTCCGTCAAGATTCAGCAACACCAGTTCATCTGAATAAACTTCTATTTTCTTACCACGCAAACTTGTAATCCGGGGGTGGCTGAGATGAGTTCCCCTGTAGACCCTTGGCAAACTGACCAACAGGTTAAGCTTACTAAGGTCGTGCAAAATAATTATATCAAATAGCCCGTCATCCATTACAGCTTGTGGCAGGGCAAACATACCGCCCCCAAAGTAGCAGCCGTTGCCTACCACCACCGTGGTAACAGGTTCATTGCAGATAGTTATTCCATCAACAGCTATTTCCATTTTTTTATTTTTATAGAGGGCAATGCTAACTACAGTGCCCCAGAGGAAAGATATAAATCCGCCTAATGCTTTACTGGTCCGGTTAACCCGGTCCACGGTATCGCCATCTAAACCCAGCCCTGCTACATTTATAAAGTACCTTAAGGCTGCTTTACCATGGTTATCAAGATATGTAACCCTGCCAACATCCAGCGGTCGGAGGGGATTATTTACAAAGTTTTTGACTGCACTTGATAAGTCTTTTGGAGACCCTATGGTGCGTCCCAGGTCACCACCGGTTCCCGTTGATATATAGCCAAAAGCTGCATCCCTGTTAATCGGTTCATTCCCTGAAAAGAAACCGTTTATAACTTCATTTGCCGTACCATCACCGCCTACAGTAACAATCAGGTTAAAACCACCCTGCAGGTATTGCCTGGTTAACTCGGTTGCATGGCCCGGGCCTTCCGTAAAGCTTTGTTCAATGGTAACACCTTCTTGTTCAAAGGCAGCGGCAATTTCCGGCCAACGCTTCAGAGTGGCTCCATTGGCAGAAGCTGGATTGACAATAGCTGCAATTAAATCAGGTTGCATTTTTCCACCTCTTTTTCAAGGGATCTTATACCAGATAAGAATAATTAATTATATCACAGAGGAAGCTTGATTTATCAATAAATAACCGGGCAGATAAACTGCCCGGTCCAGATAAGTATTTTTTATTCGGTTCACTTTTTAAGTTACTATCTATTCTGCAACAAGCTCTTCTACATATTTCTTTATCTGATCACGCACTTCCCTGAACTTTTCTAAAACCTGCGCTTCAGTACCCTCTGCCTGGGCAGGATCATCAAGGGACCAGTGCCGTTTTTCTACTTTTACCGGGACAAAGGGGCAGTTTTCACGGGCATCGCCGCACAGCGTTATTAGCATATCGGCCTTATCAAGCAGCTGTTTACTGATAGAATCGGAAGTCTGGCTGCTGATATCAATACCCAGTTCATGCATTACTTTCACAGCATTTGGATTAACCCCGGCCGGCGATATTCCTGCACTGT
>SKWE01000055.1 GCA_007129055.1 Syntrophomonadaceae bacterium | reverse complement strand
TATCAACGAAACGCATATCAAAGCCAACACCATTGTCACTGATAAAAAATATTTGCCTTCCTTCGTTTTCTTCCATCCCAATTTCTATAAGTGCTCTTTTCTTACCGGCAGTGTATATCCATGCATTTTCTACCAAATTAGCTACCAGGGTATCTATTAATTCCACATCAGCTTGAACTAATAAATCCGGGGCAGTAACAGCCTGCACCACCCTGTCAGGGTGCTGGTTATTCAACCTGTCAATATGTGACCTGAAGATAACCCCCAAATTAACTTCTTCCGGCTCAAGGTCGTGGCGGGAAATTTTTGAAAGCTCCAGCATGGATACAACCAGATTATCCATGTGCGTGGCTTGTGTATTGATACGCTGAAGATAGTCCTGCCCCCGGTCATCCAAAATGTCGCCATATTCTTCCAGCAAGGCTTCACCGAAACCCATGATACGGCGCAAAGGAGCCCTTAAATCATGGGATACGGAATAAGTAAAAGCATCAACCGCAGCCCTCTCCCTGACCTGTCGCTCCAGGGCGGCATTTAACTTTAAGAGGTTTTCCCTTGCTATCTTCTTTTCGGTTATGTCACGGGATACACCGTAGACTCCAATCAACCGCCCTTCCTGATCAAGCATAGGGTTGCAGTTGCTTTCCATCCAGACGGTAGATCCATTTTTGTGATAATACTCTGCTTCAATCATGATGGGTTTATCCGGTGCGCAATTGTTAAAATCAGTATTTACAAACTCCCTGTTGAATACCTCTAACACCATATTAAGTGAGGCAGGTGTAACAGTTTGTTCCAGTGTTTGCTGCATTGATTCTTCCGGGGTATAACCAACTATATTTTCGATTGATGGGCTGACGTATGTCCTTTTAAGGTTTAAATCCAGTATCCAGACCACGTCACTCATGTTTTCGGTCAGAAAGCGGAATTTTTCTTCGCTCTCCCGTAAGGCGGACTCAACTGCTTTGCGTTCGGTGATATCGATATGGAAGCCAAATACCCAGAGCGGTTTCCCATCTTTTGTCCAGGAACCCACCTTGCCCCGCTCATTAACCCAAACCCAGTTTCCATTTTTGTGTTTCATGCGAATTTCTACATCGTAAAAATCAATTTCACCATCAACATGCCTGTAAAAACTTTCGTTACTTTTCAACCTGTCATCAGGGTGAACATGCCTTGACCAGGTTTTAATAGATACAGGCTCAAGCTCTTCAAGCTTATAACCGATTATTTCAGCCCATCTATCGTTGTATACAGTTTCACCAGTTTGCACATTCCATTCATAGGTCCCTACATTTGAGCCATCAATAATACCGGCAAGCCTCTCTTTTTGAATTACCAGTTCTTGCTGAGTCCTTAGTTTTCCCAGAAATATACCTAATAAAACAGCATAAAGCTCCAGGGTTTCATGATTTTCAATCTCCCTGCCTGGCGACATGAAGAATATTACATTGCCCAGGTATTCTGTTTTTCCCTGGGTCAGCTCCACAAGGTATATATTACCAATCCTAAATGTTCGCTGCAAAAATGTGGCTTGCTTTTCACTTATCGTGCCCATTGCTACCTGGCTGAGGTTTTTAAAACATGATAGCTTGCCACCTGCCAGCGTATCTATAAATTTTGGCTTAACTTCCCAGCTATGACCGGTTAATTTTATGCCAAGGAATTCCGAAGCACCCTCAACTGCTGCAGGGGCACCAGAGAAAGCCCTGGTAACAACCCTGCTGCAGTTTTCTTCATATATGTTGATTGCTGCATATTTAGCCCCGGATAATTCTTTTAACATATCTATCGCTGCCTGGTAGTTGAAATTATCTAAATCGGATTCAAGCAGTTCTTCTGTAGTTTTCAGTAGAGTATGAATGTCGTTTAATCCAGCTTTAAGTTCAACATCTTTCATGGGATTTTTATCCAAGCATATCACCTCACTAAAGGTTAGAAGTCATCATCCGGCGCTACTGACGGGGGAAGGTTTAACACCTCTTCCACTTCATTTTCCGGAAGCTGTTCTACAGAACGCAGCCTGCGTTCCATTGCTTTTGTCCTCGTTTCAGTAGATTCGATCGATTTGCTGGCCGTATCCAACTGGCGCTTGACCCTGGCCAGGGTTTCTCCAAACTTGCCAAACTCTGTCTTTACAGCACCCAGCACTCGCCATACCTCGGCCGCCTGCTTTTCGATTGACAGGGTTTGAAAACCCATTCGCAGGCTGTTGAGGACTGCCGTTAAAGTAGTAGGGCCTGCCACCACTACTCGGTGCTGATGCTGAAGTTCCTCCACCAGTCCCGGCTGACGCAGCACTTCAGCATAAAGCCCTTCCGTGGCAAGAAACATTATGCCAAAATCGGTTGTATCGGGCGGGCACAGGTATTTATCTTTTATATCTTTCGCAGCGCTGCGGATCGTTCTTGCCAGTTCGGTGGATGCTTTGTTTTCAGCTTCCTGGTCTGCCGCATCTGATGCATCAAGGATACGTATATAATCTTCCTGGGGGAACTTTGAATCGATGGGCAGCCAAACACAGGCCCCCGGGTCATCCTTCGGCCCCGGAAGCTTAATTGCATATTCCACGATTTCACCTGAATCCGGTTTAACTTTCACGTTCTTTTCATACTGGTCTTTGGTCAGTACCTGCTCCAGGATGGTTCCAAGTTGTATTTCAGCCCACGTTCCGCGGGCCTTTACGTTGGTCAAGACTCGCTTCAGATCGCCAACACCGACAGCAAGATTCTTCATTTCGCCCAGGCCGCGGTAGACTTCTTCCAGCCTCTGGCTGACCTGGTTGAAAGATTCACCAAGGCGCTTTTCCAGTGTGCTCTGCAGCTTTTCATCAACCGTTTTACGCATTTCCTCGAGTTTCTTTTCGTTTCCCTCCTGCATCTCTCTTACACGTGAATCGAAGGTGCCGCGCATTTTCTCCAAATCTTCCCGGCTGGTTCGGGTCAGTTCCTTCATCTGGGCGGTCATCGTATCCAGCTGCGACTGCTGATTCTTACCCATTGTTTCCAGTGTCTTATAGATATTTTCATTAGTGCGGTTCAGACCCCTGGCAATCTCTTCTCGCAATTCACCGCCTGCGCTGCGGTTCTCTTCGCGCCCGGCGCGCAGCTCACCGCGTATCTCTTTACCGGTAACCTGCATGCCCCTGTTGGTGTTGATCAGTAGAAAAATTAACAGGCCCAGGTTTAAAAGCAGGGCAGCGATTACTACCCATAGAAGCGTTTCTGTCACGATGCACCTCCCCCCATTTTATTCGCAACTTGTATGCGGTTATCCTTTAACCGCTTCTTCTCTATACAATAAATCTTTAAAATATACAGAATACATTGTATAATATTATCCATACTGATACAATTAAGCGGCAAAATAATACCCCGAAAGGAACATCGAACATGTGGACTTATGAGAAACCGGATAACCTTGTCGAATGGTGGGCTGAAAGCGAAAAGAAATATAGCGATATACCCTTATTCCTTGTTCACAATGACCGGGGAGGGCTTGATCCTATCACCTACGGTGAAATTGGCACCCGCATAGCCAATGCCCG
>SKWE01000121.1 GCA_007129055.1 Syntrophomonadaceae bacterium | reverse complement strand
TTATTGTTGATGGGCCTAATATTTATTGTAACCCTTATATTTTCAATTGCTGCCACTTATTTTTCCGGTTTTCTTATCCCGGTCGCTATGGGTGTTATCCTGATTACTGTTATGTTTGGCTATAAACTGGCAGTTATAATCAACCTCTGTCTTGCTTTGATGGTTGGATTAATTACCGGCGGCGATTTTTCCTTTATCCTTGTTGCACTATTAGGCGGACTGGTATCAATTTATGCTGTTACCAGGTTGAGCCAGCGCAGTGACTTAGCCCGGGCCGGTTTTTACGTTGCCCTTACCAACGGTGTTCTAATTATAGCAACGCATCTATTTTTGGGTAATGTTAGTTTCGAAACTGATTCACTGATTAATTTCAGCTACAGCATGATTGCCGGAGTGGGTAACGGTATACTTTCATCAGTTGTTGCCATCGGAATGCTTCCTTTCCTGGAAAGTATTTTTGGTGTTACAACGGCCATTACCCTTCTGGAGCTGTCTAACCCAAACCATCCCTTACTGAAACAGATGCTTTTAAAGGCGCCGGGCACTTATTACCACAGTATGATGGTTTCAAACCTTGCTGAATCTGCAGCGGAATCTGTTCAGGCAGATGCCCTGCTTGCCAGGGTTGGTGCTTATTATCATGATATTGGCAAACTCAAGCGCCCCTATTTCTTTTCAGAAAATCAGCTATCAGGCGAGAACCCGCATACGAAATTATCTCCCAATCTCAGCGCCCTGATCATAGGTGCGCATCCCAAGGACGGAGCTGAGATGGGCAAAAAGCATCGCCTGCCCGAGATGATTCTTGATATTGCATTGCAGCATCATGGCACCAGCATGATTTCTTTCTTTTACCAGAAGGCGCTTGAAAATAATGAGAGAGAAGATGTAACGGCTGACAAGTTCCGTTATGAAGGGCCTAAACCTCAAAGCAAGGAAGCGGCAATTATTATGCTTGCCGATGCTGTTGAAGCAGGGGTCAGGTCACTTTCAAAACCATCCAGCAGCCGGGTGGAAACAATGATCAAGAGGATGATTAAAGATAAGCTGGATGATGGGCAGCTTGATCAGTGTGATCTTACCTTAAAAGAAATTGATAAGATTTCTGATGCTTTTGTTTATATCATGTCTGGAATTTATCATTCACGTATAGAATATCCGGAAAAAGCTTTAAAAGCAGAACTGGAGAAAGGTAGTGCAGTCAGGTGAGTATTATAATTACATGCCAGGCCGAGTCACCGGATTTAAACACCGGGCTATCAGATGCCTTAGAGAAAGCGCTTAACTTCATGCTGGGGGATAATAATTTACAGGATGGCGAGGTATCGGTAGTAATTGGCGATGATGTTATGCTTAGGGAGTTAAACCGTGATTACAGGGGTAAAGATAAGCCTACAGATGTCCTTTCATTCTCTTATCTTGAACCAGGTGATGAGGTTTCCCCTGAAAATGAAGACAAGGCCGTTGGTGATATTTATATTTCGATCGACAGGGCAGGAGTGCAGGCTGAAGCTGCAGGCCATGGCCTTGACCGGGAAATATTCTTACTGGCAGTACACGGGATGCTTCATCTTCTAGGCTATGATCACAGCGACGATACAGAATCTATCATGATGCGGAAAAAAGAAATAGAAATTATCGATAAGTTTTATAGTGCTTAAAGCGGGGTATCCATACTGATGAACAGGGTCTTAAATAGTTTAAAAAACGCCTTCTTTGGATTGAAATATTGTTTTATCACCCAGAGGAACATGGTCATACATGCCATATTTGGATCCGTCGTAATTGTCGTCGGGGTTGCCCTGAAAATATCTATGACAGAAATGATTTTTTTGCTGGCGGCCGTTTTCCTGGTTCTTGTCGCCGAAGCCTTTAATACCGCTCTTGAGAAAACAATTGATTTATATACAAAAGAGCGCAATCACCTGGCTCATATTGCCAAGGATGTTGCTGCCGGGGCAGTTTTACTCACTTCAATTTATGCGGTAATTATTGGTTTAATCATACTTGGCCCACCACTCTGGAAATTTATATCTACAGTTTTCAACTAAAACAGTATACTTGGGTATGAGCATCTTGCATTATAAATAATGGTATTTGATTGATTTAAGTTATGCTAAATTAAGCGAGCATAGTCTTCGCCAACATACTTGCTATTAGCTCAAACTTACCGGGGTTGCCTGGATAATATAAATATGAATAAGAGCTTGGTGGGGGAGTTGACATGATCGGGACAGGAAACAGTTCGAAATTGAATCAGGCGGGCGGTAAATTGCAGTTTCTGATCCTTGCCTTCATTTTCGTCAATACAATAATCATGGTTGCCGGTTTTATATATGCACTGGAGCGGATGACAGGCGGAGATTCACTATTGGACAACAGGTTGGAACTGGCCAGGGATCTTGGAGAATATAACAGGCGCCTGGCAATTGATTTAGGGGTTTCCCATCTTGACCCGGTTCGTGAAGCCCTGGCAGAATATAATTATCAGGTTGACCTGGCAGTAAGCAGCGATGAATTGATACAAATTACTTTTAACCAGGGCCGTATTGTTCAGGAAGTCATTTTTAAAGAAGCGGAAGCCGGGCTAAGGGAAAGAGTTTTAGTAGCCTTAAATAACGATGTCAGGGTAAGAGAAATACAGGAAAAAACGCACCTTTTTATAAGATTTGGCAGTGAAAAGGTTAATATATCTCCTGAACATCTTTTAGAAACTAATACAGTTTTACACATAAGAAATTTGTATAGCCCAAACCCCTATTACAAGTATCAAAATTTAGACATTGAAATCATTAATGGTAAAGCAACCTACCTATTACCCCAAACTTATGAAGATCAGATGCGAATTTTGAATGAAGATCTTAGCACGATGTACGCCAGGCTGCACGAGATCAGGGTGCAGGCTGGCCATGCTGAAATGGTCGGTCCGGGAATTACCCTACTTGTTTATGATGCAGTAAAACACAGGGGAAGTGATTCACTGGTTCATGATGCAGACGTGCGGGATTTGGTAAACGAACTTTTCAGTTCGGGAGCCAGGGGAATAAGTGTTGGTGAACAAAGACTAACTGCAACCAGTTCCATTCGCTGCAGTGGGCCCCTGATTATGGTGAATTACAGGCAGATTCCAACAAACCCGGTAACGATCCAGGCAGTCGGTGATCCTGATCTTTTAACCAGTGGATTAAATATAATTATGAATGAACTTGAGAGAGCAAGAGGCCTGACTTTTGAGATCAGTACTTCAGGTTTTTTAAAGTTGCCTGCTTCTAATAATTCTAATTAATGTGGTGATAAAGATGAAAACCGAAACACTTCTTTCTTATGCCCGGGCTGCTCGTCTTAAAGCTTATGCCCCGTATTCTAAATTTCTTGTCGGTGCAGCATTGCTTACAGATGAAAACCAGGTTATTACCGGGGCTAATACGGAAAACGCTTCTTATGGGATGACGGTTTGCGCAGAGAGGATAGCAGTATTTTCTGCTGTGCATTCCGGATGGCGGAATTTTAAAGCGCTGGCTGTTGTAACTGATAGCTCTCCGCCCTCCAG
>SKWE01000036.1 GCA_007129055.1 Syntrophomonadaceae bacterium | reverse complement strand
CGACTGGAGCTGAGCCGCGATGAAATCTATAAGCTGGCGGAAGAATCTATCAGTAAAGCACAAAAACAGACAAAACTCCTGATGGATGAAGGTTTCATTCCAGCACCGCCTGCCGAATAAATCGAGGAGGTAAATATGACAGATCAAATCAAAAAAGTTGATATATTTATCATGGGGAAACGGTATACAGTACCGGAAACCCTGACTATCATGGATGCCATGGAATATGCCGGATATCAGCTGGTTCGGGGATGCGGTTGTCGCGCTGGTTTTTGCGGAGCCTGTGCTACTGTTTACCGGATGGCAGGCGATTACGAGCTTCAGGTTGGTCTGGCCTGCCAGACAAAAGTTGAAGACGGTATGTACCTGGCACAGATACCATTTTTTCCGGGCCGTAAAGCTACTTTCGACCTGGAAGAACTTAAACCTTCTACAGCTCATTTTACGCAGCTATACCCTGAGGTTTACCGCTGCCTGGGGTGCAGTTCCTGTACCAAGGTCTGCCCGCAGGATATTGATGTAATGCAGTACATTGCCTATATCCAGCGTGGCGATTTTCAAAAAGCAGCAGACATATCTTTTGACTGCCTGATGTGCGGACTTTGTGTTTCACGCTGTCCGGCAAATATAGTACACTATAACGCTGCGCTTACGGCACGGCGATTGTACAGTAGATATATTGCCAAGCCAGATGCATTCCTTGTTGAAAGAGCAAAAGCGATTGAGGAAGGTAAAATGGATGAAGAAATTGATGAACTGGTAACAGCAGATAAAGAAAAACTTCAGGAACTATATGATAATCGCGAAATAGAAAAGTAGACCCGGAAAGGAGGAGCATAACAATTGAGTTATACACCGGAATTACGAGAATTAATGAAAAAGGTAGAAGAAACAAGGCCCTCCCGGGTCGGTGTTAACTATCCCCGTATGACGCCTGATGAGAGAAGAGATGTGCTAAAAAATTTCCATCCGGATTACATCGAAGATGGTTTTCGCGAAGTAAGAGTTGGAGTTGACAAAGGCACTCGCCTGACTAATGAAATGGCCGATATTTTTGAAGCTTACAGCCGTTTGAAAGATGTAGAAATTGATTTAACGGTTGAACCCGATTATGATGTCGATATTTTGATAATCGGGGGCGGCGGCGCGGGAGCTTCAGCAGCTCTTGAAGCCCATGCAGCAGGCTCAAATGTCATGATTACCACCAAGCTGCGTTTTGGGGACGCCAATACCATGATGGCCCAGGGTGGAATTCAGGCTGCAGACAAGGAAAATGACAGTCCGGCTATTCACTACCTGGATGTTATGGGCGGTGGAAGGCTGGAAAACGTTCCGGAACTTGCGCGGGCCTTGGTAATGGACGCTCCACTGGTCATTAAATGGCTTGAAGATATGGGTACCATGTTCGATAAAAAAGAAGATGGTACAATGATTACTATCCACGGTGGGGGGACTTCCCGTAAACGGATGCATGCGGCTCGTGATTATACAGGTGCCGAGATAATGCGTACCCTGCGAGACGAAGTTCTAAATAAAGGAATTAAAGTTGTCGAGTTTAGTGCCGCAGTAGAAGTTTTGCTGGATGACAACGGGAACGCAGCCGGAGCTGTCCTTTATAACCTGGAAACAAACCAGTACGAAATAGCCAGGGCTAAGACTGTTATTATTGCTACCGGCGGTTCTGGCCGATTGCATTACCGCGGCTTCCCTACCAGCAACCATTACGGTGCAACTGCAGATGGCTTAATCATGGGCTACCGCGCGGGAGCAAAAACAATTTACGCTGACTCTATTCAATACCATCCTACAGGAGGAGCATATCCACCACAGTTGCTTGGTTTGCTGGTAACAGAAAAAACCAGGGGTCTGGGTGCTACTCCGCTGAATATCAAGGGCGAACAGTTTGTATATCACCTGGAAACCAGGGATGTTGCCTCTTCGGCTATTATTCGCGAATGCGAGGAGCGCGGCCTGGGTATTCCCCTGCCTACCGGTATTACTGCAGTATGGCTTGATTCACCGATCATTGATCTAATCCACGGGGAAGGGACTATTGAGCGCCAGCTACCGGCCATGCTGCGCCAATTCCAACGTTTTGATGTTGATATTCGTAAAGTTCCCATGCTTATTTATCCGACGCTCCATTATCAAAACGGTGGCCTCTTGATTGACGAGAACAGTTTAAGCACGGTTAAAAATCTTTATGTTGCCGGTGAAGCTTCAGGTGGCATGCACGGTACAAACCGTTTGATGGGTAATTCGCTACTGGACATTATTGTTTTCGGTCGCCGGGCGGGCCGCCACGCAGCGGCAGTAAGTAAGGATATGGATACACCTGCTGGCTTAAACCTGGAACACCTTAACTCGTATCATAAAGAGTTGGAGGAAACTGGCGCAGCTGACGGGCGTGTTGGCCCAATGCTGCTGCCAAGGTATACACACAGGTAATGGATCAGCTACAATATTTTGAGAAAGAAAGACTGCCCCTTGAGGGATTGGTAGTCCTTGATTTTACCAGGCTTCTGCCTGGCCCGTTAGCTACTATGCTTCTTGGGGCTTACGGAGCAGATATTATTAAGATTGAAGATGTGGAGACCGGCGATCCTACAAGGTTCGTCGGTCGTTTTATTGATGGAAGCGGCGCTTTTTTTAGGCAGATTAACCGCAACAAGAAAAGCTTGGCCCTGAATATAAAAACTGAAGAAGGCAGGGAAATAGTTAAAAAACTGGCAGCCAGGGTCGATGTCCTTATAGAGGGTTTTAGGCCTGGTGTTATGAAGAAACTTGGTCTCGGTTACGATGAATTAAGCAATATCAACAATAAGTTGATTTATGCTGCTATCACGGGTTACGGGTATAATAACACCTTAAGCGGCAAAGCTGGTCATGATATTAATTATACCGGTTTGGCTGGCTTGCTATCTTTATGCGCACCGAAGGGAATAAAACCGGAAACTCAGGGGTTGCAGATTGCAGATATTGGCGCCGGTAGTTTTATGGCTATAAATGCCGTGATGATGGCTCTTTACGCCAGGGAAAAAAGTGGTAACGGAAGTTTTGTTGATGTTTCCATGACAAGGGGCTTGCTTCCCTTTTTAGCTCTTGCCGCTTCAGCGCTTAATAGTGGTGAAGATACTGCAAGAAAGGATAGTGGGCCCATAACGGGAGCATATGCCTGTTATAACACTTATGAGACAAAAGATGGAAAGTATATGAGTCTCGGTGCACTGGAGCCGGTTTTTTGGCAAAGATTTTGCGAAACAATAAACCGGCCTGAATGGATTGAATTACAGTTTGACCAGGAAAAACGTGAAACGCTTATAAAGCAGTTGGGTATAATATTTAAAGAGAAAGACAGGAAAGAGTGGATAGAAAGGTTGAAGGGTCTTGATGTATGCTGTGAACCGATCCTTGAATTGTCGGAAGCTGTAGAACACCCACTCAGTGAAGAGACTGGCAGCTGGTTGAATGTATGGCATGAAGATTTCAAGGAGCTATTAGTTGGACACCCATTTCTTATATCCGGAAGTGGTGGGGCAGAATTGTTACCTCCACCAGGTCACGGTGAACATAGTGAGGAAATATTAAAGTCTATGGGTTATAGCGAAGATAGTATCGTTGAGTTAGCTTCAAAGATGATAATTAAGGTTAGCAAGGACACTGCATAGTATTTAAAAATAAAGCTATACGAAAAATTAATCTGCTGGAAGAAAGAAGATAATAGCAGGTGTCTTAAAAGGGAGTAGGCGGTGATGCTTACTCCCTTAATTGATCAAAAAAGTTATACCGTTATCGGCAACAATAAATACCATAAAACACTTAACTAATACTAAAATGGTTTATTATATTGTGTATGATAGGATTATTCGGTATAATTATTGCAATAGCTTGCAAATTAATGATTGAGGATTATTTAGGGCAGGCTAAATATAACAAAACAGGAGGAGTAACATGGAAAATGTCGTTGGTGTATTTGAAACAGCGGGTTGGATACTGGGTATTTTAGCATTATATCTAATAGGTGTTATATCCGTCGGGTTGTTTTACCGCAAGAAAATTGATGTTGATGACGACCTGACATTGGCTTCCCGTCAGTTGACTGTACCTTATGTAGTTGCTTCAAACATCGCCACCTGGGTTTGCGCCGGTGCTATTATGGGCGCGGCCGGTTACGCGTATCTTTTCGGCATGCAGGGAGTTATTTTTGATCCTTATGCTCCCGTTTTAATGTTTATCCTGGCCGGAATATTATTCGTAAGGCCTTTACGCAAAGCCGGATATGTTACCGTAACTGACTATTTTAATGATCGATACGGTGATAAGATGGGCTTCCTTTTTATTATCCTGCAGCTGGCATCGGCAATCGGCTGGGCGGGAGGACAGCTGGTGGCTCTCGGTATTATAATCAGCCTAACTACAGGATTTAGTTTGCAGCTTGCAGTAATTATTGCAACTATAGTTGTAATTGCAGCTTCTGCCCTGGGTGGACTATGGGCTCTGTCAAGGGTTGATTTGCCAACAGTTATTCTGATAACTATTGGCCTGTTCATCATGCTTCCGGTTATCGGTATTGAGATGGGTTGGTCAACATTTTTTGCTGAGGCAGCAAACTGGGCTGAACTGCCGACCTGGGCCATAACACCGGTAGCTGAAGACATTGGAGGTTATCTATGGTACGGCGGGTTGCTGGGCGTCTTATATTACCTGTCTGCCTGGGCTGCACTCGGCCTTGGTGACATAACCAGTGAAGTAGTTTTAAAGCGCGCCCTCGGAGCAAAAGATGAAAGCACTGCCCGTACCGGCTTCATACTGAGCGGCTTCGCGTACTTGATTATTGGAACAATTCCGGTCCTACTAGGTATCTTCGTATTCACCTGGGGATTGGATCTGACCCCCGATACAGCCGAATATGCACTACCCTGGATTGCTGAAACCTTCCTACACCCGGTAGCAGGTGTCCTCTTCGTCGTTTCCCTGGCTGCAGCTATCGTCAGCACTTCAGGTAATACCATTCTGACTGCGGCTACCATTTTCGGCCACAACATCTACGGTACCATAAAACCTGATGCTACCAGCAAGGAAAAGCTGAATATGACCAGGATTACAATCGTTGTCGCCGGTTTAATTGCCATGGGCATTGCCCTGTATTTCGGAACCATCTACAGGCTGATTGTTTTCACTGGAGCAATCCAGGTAGCTACAGTTTTTGCACCCTATGTGTTTGGATTTTTCTGGAAAAAAGCAAACCAAATTGGTGCTGTGGCTTCTTACGTCATCGGCCTGGTGGTCTGGGCTATATCCTTTATCATGCTCTATCCCACCACTCAGGAAGCTAATATTGGGATCATTGAAGAAGGGGTAGTTTATACAGAATGGGCTATTTGGGATGCGCTATATATGTCCTTAATCCCAGGTGCCACAGCAAGCATTATAACCCTTGTTGTAGTATCCCTGCTTACACAGAAGATGGATCCGGCAAAGCCGGGTAAAATTAGGCAATCAGCTTAAAGTTTTAGAATGCTTGAAACTATTGTTATTGCATAGTTTGATGCTTAGAATGTGCAATAAACATTACAGATCTTCTGCTCTTGTCATCAAGAATTAGTATAAATTCTTAGGGCAGGATAAGTGACTGCATACTGACGGGTGCAGAAGATCTGTTCTTATAAAAGAGATATTTAATCATTATCTTGAATACTGGTAGGATAATGATTATAATAGTTTTGGAAGTGCATGGACTAAAAATATGTATCGAGGACAGGTGACAATGGCAGCCCAAAAAAACCATTTTGCATTATTCGATAAAACAGATTACAAGATCATAAAAATGCTGCAAAAAGATTCGCGTATCCCGGCAAAAAAAATTGCCGAAACTTTAAAATTAAATGATCGTACTGTTCGAAAGCGGATTGACAGGATGGTTGATATGGGAATTGGACGCTTTGCCTTAATCCTAGATCCATCACTTTTTAATTATTCCATATCAGTTGATATATTGCTGGAAATTGATCTTGAAAGGGAAGAAGAAATTGTAAAGAAACTACTTGAAATGCCCTATGTGTCATATATGGCTTTTGGGCAGGAAACAAACGAGCTGTCAATTCAGGCCAGGTATAAAAGCACAGAGGATCTTTATGAATTTTTATGGAAGGTTATACCGGGCATAGAAGGAGTTAAGGTATCTGAATATGCCCTGGTTCCTAGAGTTATGCGCAATATTGATGAATGGATTCCTGCAGAAGGTGACTTTTTCGGTTAACATTAGAATATATACAGAATTTAAGAGAAGAAGCTTAATCAGCTTCTTTTTTATTGCCAATAAGGAACACATAAATACCGATATGGCAACAATAAATGCCTAAAAGCTATTTAATTGTTGTAAATAATGACGACATTTAGTATAATATTGGCAGAAACGGTTATTCAATAGTACGATGCGGTGATATTGTGCGGCTTATTTTTCAACATCATACCAGAAGGGAAAGGTGAGCATGAGTAATTACAAGGAAGCGATGGATTATGCAGAACGCTGGTTGGATATTATCAAGAAGGAAGAACTTGATGAGGCAACAGCTAAAGAAGTTTCCAGGGAAACAGTAGACAACTTTGTAAAACACTTTAACAAAGGCTGGGTTGACTACCGCAAGTCAGTTACCGAAGCCGGTGATTATGCCGGTACAGAATGGCGCGGGAATGGTATTTTCTATTATGATGTATTTGGTAACGAATATATTGATTGCCTCGGTGGTTATGGTGCCTTGGATCTTGGCTGGTCACACCCGGAAGTTGTCGAAGCTGTCAGGGCCCAGGCTGGTAAGTCTGGTATCCCAAGCCAGGAGTTAATGGATCCCCTGAGGGGTGTTTTAGCAAGATTACTTGCTTCAATTACACCCGGCGATATAGATCACGCATTTTTTGTTAACAGTGGAACGGAAACAATCGAAGGAGCCTTAAAGATTGCCAGGCTTTACACAAAGAAACACAATTTTATTTCAACAGTGTCTGGTTTTCACGGCAAAACCCTTGGCTCTTTAAGCGTTATGGGTAAAAAAGATTTCAGGCAGGATCTGCAACCGTATGGCGGCCAAACATTTTATGTTCCCTTCGGAGATGCTGATGCTTTAGATAAGCAGCTTAATATCTGCGACAAAGTGGGGATTGAAATTGCTGCTTTCATCGCAGAACCGATCCAGGGAGAGGCTGGCGCAATTGTTCCTGCTGATGATTACTGGCCAAAAGTAAGAGAGATTTGCGATCGTTATGAAATCCTGTTGATTGCAGATGAAGTCCAAACAGGAATGGCCAGAACCGGAAAGCTTTGGGGAATGGATCACTGGAATGTGGTTCCTGATATCCTGTGTGTGGCAAAATCACTGGGTGGTGGGCTTATGCCAATGGGTTCTTTTATGGGTAATGGAAAAATCTGGAGTGCCTTTGAAGATCCAAACCCATTTATGCATACAACTACCACAGGTGGGAACCCCATGGCCTGCGCGGCAGCAATAGCGGCCATCAATGTTACCCTGAGGGATGATTTGGCCGGTAAAGCAGAAGAAAGCGGCAATTACTTCATAGGTAAATTGAATGAATTGGCCGATAAGTATCCACAAATCTACAAGGGAATTACCGGAAAAGGTTTACTGATAGGACAGCATTTCCAGGATCCGGAATATGGATACAAAGTGTCTTCCGGCCTGTTTAAGCGCAAAGTTCTTGTTGCCGGCACACTAATCAGTGCCAACACAATTCGCTTTGAGCCTGCTTTAATTATTACAAAAGAACAGATTGATGAAGTACTTAACCGCCTTGAAGATACTTTAAAAGAAATTGCCGCAAGCCTTTAAAGGCTTGCGGTATTTTACCTCTTAACTACTTACAGGAGTGAGAATTTGAGATGAATACACTAAGCGGCAGAAATTTCATGGATATTGACGATTTTACACGGGAAGAATTAATGCTTATCCTGGAAACAACCCGCGAATTGAAGCTTGAGGCAAAGAGAGGGTATTTCCACCCTTATTTAAAACATAAGGGGCTGGGCTGCATATTTGATCAGCCATCAACGCGGACCAGGATATCTTTCGAGCTCGGAATGCAGCAGCTCGGTGGGTATGTAACATATCTGAAACCGGGTGAGATTCATTTAGGCAAAAAGGAGAGTATATATGATACATCAAAGGTGCTCAGCAGGTACTTTGATGCAATCATGATTCGCTGGAACGATTATGATGAAATGAAAGAGCTTGCCGATAGCGCTGATGTTCCGGTGATTAATGGTATGACTGAGAAGAATCACCCCTGCCAGGCCCTTGCTGATGTCTACACTATAATGGAAAGATTTGATGATCTGAAAGATAAAAAAGTTGTGTTCTTCGGAGACAGGACACAGCCGGCACATTCACTTGGTGTAATGTGCTCCAAGCTTGGTTTAAACTTTGTGCACTGCTGCCCGGAAAAATACGCAATTCTACCAGAATACACTGATATATTTGAGAAAAACAATAAAGTGTCAGGTGGAAGCTATATCCATACTGCTGATATTAAAGAAGCATGTTCCGGTGCGCATGTAGTTTACACTGATGTCTGGTGGTGGATTGGGCAGGAAGATGAAGAAGATGAGAGGCGAGAACTGTTTGCGCCCTACCAGGTTACTGCAGAACTACTGGCAATGTGCGATAAGAATGTTATTTTTGAGCACTGTCTACCGGCAATGCGGGGTGTAGAAGTAACTGATGAAGTTATGGATGGACCGCATGCCGTTATATATGATCAGGCTGAAAACCGCATGCATACTGAAAAAGCTGTAATGGTTTTATTAATGACTTAAATTAAACTAAAGAACTCTGAAGTAATAATTGTTTTCATTAAAAGAAGCTCGAAAGAGCTTCTTTTATTATGCCGAAGATCTGTAAATAGACCTTTACCACAGGTGAATGCCGATCTATAATGTTATATGCCAGAAACAGAGAAAAAAACAATTGATAAATTAGAGGCAGTAGTAATTTTTGATCGGCTGAATGAAAATTATCCCGATTCTGGTTCAGGGTTGTTATTTAATAACCCCTTTCAGTTATTTGTCGCAACGGTTCTGTCCGCGCAGACTACAGATAAACAGGTGAATATAATCACTGAAAAGCTTTTTAAAGTGGTACCTGATGTTTACCAGTTGTCGGAAATGGAGCCGGATGAGTTAAAGCCACATATAAAAAACTGTGGCCTTTACCATAATAAGAGTGAATACCTGGTAAGAGCTGCAAGAATAATTGTTGAAAAACATAAAGGTGAAATACCCGATAGATTTGAAGAATTGGTTCAATTACCGGGTGTGGGTAGAAAAACTGCAAATGTAATCATTAGTAATGCCTATGGCACACCGGCTTTTGCAGTTGATACACATGTATTCCGAGTTTCAAAGAGGATTGGACTCGCAAGCAGCCGAAATATAGAAATGGTAGAAGAACAGTTAAAAGTTTTAATTCCCAGCAGCAGGTGGATCACCGCGCACCACCAGTTAATAGCCCATGGAAGAAAAATTTGTACTGCCCGAAACCCAAAATGCAGGCAGTGCTTTTTAGAAGATTTATGTTTCTTCGCAGCTGAAAGGAGATTTACTAATGGCTTATAAAAGTTTAAAACCAAGTGAACTCAGGATAACTTTCAATCCCAGGAAGGCAGCTTTTAAAACAACAGCAGATGTGCCACCACTTGAAGGCATGATAGGGCAGGATCGAGCAGTAAAAGCTACAGAGTTCGGTTTAAGAATTAAAAGGCCGGGCTATAATATATTTATGACCGGCCTGACTGGAACTGGCAAATCAAGTTATGCCCAGTCAATTGTTAAAAAAATATCTTCAGAAGAACCTGTCCCTGATGACTGGGTTTATGTTTATAACTTCGAAAGTCCCGGCGAACCTTTAGCCATGAATCTTAAAGCTGGGATGGGCGATAAATTTTGCAGACGTATAGAAGAACTGCTTGAAGATATCAAACAAAATATACCAAAAGCCTTTGATGGTGAAGATTATGAAAAGCAAAAATCAATCCACGTAAAAGAATTCCAGGAGGCAAGATCAGAGTTATTGGAAGAGTTAAATAAGGCAGCCCAGGAGCAGGGATTTACGCTAAAAAGGACAAGTTCCGGGTTTATAACTATACCACTTCAAGATGGGGAACAGATTAGCGAAGAAGATTATGCTAAACTTGAACAGGAAAAAAAAGATGATCTTGAAAAAAAATCTACTGATGTACAGTTAAAAGCAATGGAAATAATGCGCAGGGTTCAGAAAGTCGAAAAAGAGATGAAAGAGAAACTTAAAGAGCTGGATCAGCGTATAGGAATGGCGGCAATTGGGCATCTTTTCAACGATTTAATGGAAGAATATACGGACTATTCATCTGTTATAAAATACCTTGAAGCATACAGGGAAGATGTCCTTTCTAATTTGTCAGATTTCAGGGGGGACGAAGACGATCAGCAAAACCCGATGTTCTGGCTCAGGCGCCAAAGCCAGGAACAGACAGATATAAGATACACAGTTAATCTATTTGTCGACAACAAAGATACAGAAGGCGCTCCCATGGTTTATGAGACACACCCTTCCTATTATAATTTACTGGGCCGGGTTGAGTATGAGAATCGCATGGGGATGGTAGTTACTGACTTTTCAATGATCAAACCTGGTTCGTTACACAGGGCTAATGGTGGATATCTCATACTGCAGGCCAGGGATGTACTAACTGGAATGCAGTCGTGGGAAGTGTTGAAAAGGGTTTTGCGAACCAATGAAATAAGGATTGAAAATATAAGCGAACACTTTGGCCTTGTGGCAATGGCAACGCTTCGTCCCCAACCAATACCGCTGAACATAAAAGTAGTAATGATCGGCAACCCATTTCTTTATCAACTACTATATCATTACGATGAAGATTTTAGAAAGCTGTTTAAAATAAAAGCTGATTTTGAAATAGAGATGGACCGTGACGAAGATAATTTGAATAAAATGGCAGGTTTTATTTCATATCACTGCAACAAGCAAAAACTGCGGCACTTTGATCGACAGGCAGTATCTGCAATCGTGGAGTATAGCGTAAGGCTCGCTGAAAATCAAAAAAAATTAAGTACGCGTTTTAACGAAATAGTTGACCTGCTTTTTGAAGCTGAGGCCTGGGCTGAACTTGATGGTTTAGAGGTTGTAGGACGGGCACAGGTTGAAAAGGCTTTGAATGAAATGGTCTATCGTTCTAACAAATATGAGCAGCGGGTCATAGAATCAATCAGGGGAGAGGATCTCCTGCTCGACCTGGAGGGCTATATAATTGGGCAGGTAAACGCGCTTTCAGTTATAGATCAAGGCGATTACAGGTTCGGCAGGCCTTCCCGGATAACCGCATCTACTTACCTTGGACGTAAAGGGATAATTAATATTGAAAGAGAAAGCGAATTAAGCGGTAAAATACACAGCAAGGGAATGTTAATACTCAGCGGGTACCTGGGCCTGCGCTATGGATCGCAGGTTCCTATAAACCTAACCGCCAGCCTATGTTTCGAGCAGTCATACGGTGGGGTGGATGGTGATAGCGCCTCAGCGGCCGAACTGTTCGTCTTACTTTCCAGTCTTGCAGAAGTGCCTTTGCGCCAGGATTTAGCCATAACAGGCTCTATTAACCAGAAGGGCGAAGTACAACCTGTGGGTGGAATAAATGATAAAATTGAAGGTTTTTATATGGCCTGCAAAGCAAAGGGCTTTACAGGTACACAGGGGGTAATCATCCCTGAGCAAAACAAAAAATCGCTGATGCTGAAAAAAGAAATTGTCAATGCAGTAAAAAATGGTGAATTCAGTATTTACACCATAAGCGATGTAGACGAGGGAATAGAGCTTTTAAGCAGTGAAAAAGCAGGTAAACCTCTGAAAAAGGGAGGATTCACTAAAGACAGTTTCAATGATAAAGTTTTAACGCGCTTAAAAGAGATGAACAATGCACTTCAAAAGGAAGACAATAAGAAAAGGAAATAAAGATGAATATAGTTCTTGTTGAACCAGAAATACCGCCAAACACCGGTAATGTAGCCAGAACATGTGTTATGACCAGGAGCAAATTACACCTGGTCGAACCACTTGGTTTTTCGCTATCGGAAAGCAGGGTGCGCCGTTCCGGATTGGATTACTGGAAATACCTTGATCTTGAAATACATCATAGTTTCGATGCTTTGAAGGATAAGTATGCCCAATCAAGGTTTCTTTATTACACCACTAAAGGTAAATTACATTACCATCAAATAAGTTACAGCTACAACGATTTTCTTGTTTTTGGCAGTGAAACAAAAGGATTGGCGGATTCAATATTAGAAAATGCTGAGCATGTTATAAGGATTCCAATGATCGAGCAAATACCCCGTTCATTAAATATGGGTAACTCTGTAGCGCTGGTCCTTTATGAGGCTTTAAGACAACAGGATTTTCCGGGTATGGACTAGGCTTTACAATGATTTTCTTCTTCAATCTTTCTTTTATCAAGGTAGTAGTGTACAAGGAGAACCTTAAAGGTTGCCGTAATTGGGATTGCCAGAATTATGCCCAGCAGACCCATTAATTGTGCGCCGATAAGGACAATAACGATCACTGTTAATGGACTCAGATCTGTTGCCTTGCCAAGAAAGAGTGGAGTAAAAAGAAATGCGTCAAGTATCTGGACAAAGATATACAAAATAATCACAAGAAATGCGCTTGGAGTATCGGGCATTATACTAAGCATTACGGCAGGCACTGCAGCAGCAAAGGGACCAATATAGAGGATTATATTAAAAGCCCCGGCCAGGATTCCCAGCATCAGAGCAAAGGGCATTCCAAGTATGGATAAGCCTACCCAGGTCAGCAGGCCGACAAAAGCACACTTAAGCAGCGTACCTCTAATATACGCGCCAACTTTTTCATCTATTGTACTTAAAATGTGCACAACATT
>SKWE01000107.1 GCA_007129055.1 Syntrophomonadaceae bacterium | reverse complement strand
TCAAGAAATGTTTTTCCAGCAGCATCAAAACTGCTGATGGTTCCATCTTCGGGAAGATGACCGACCAGGGGCAGCTTTATATCCTGGAGAATTATTTTCAAAGCATCTTCCGAACTAACCCTGTTAATGATCAGGCCAATTTCATTATATTTCCCTGAAGTGGAAGCAACTTGATGCACTGTTTCAGCAACACGCAGCCCTTTTTGGGAAAGATCGGTGACAAGGAAGAGCCTATTGACACTTGAGACCACTCTCCTGTTAACCTGTTCTACCCCGGCTTCAGCATCGATTATGACCAGATCGAATTTATCGGAGAGGTATTCTATAGAACTGCGCAGGAAAGTGTTAACCTGGCAGTAGCAGCCCTCTTCTTCAGGACGGCCTACGGCCAGGAAGGCAATGTTTTCATATTCAGTCAATGATTCAAGCAGCCTGTAGTCAACGGAGGCAGCGAGGCTGCTGGTGTCGATTCTCTTCTCTTTGGCTGCTGCAACTACTTCCTTGCGCAGATCATTAATCGTTTTTTTGATCGGCAGTGACAAGGCCAGAGAAAGACCTCCCGTTGGATCGGCATCGATTACCAGGGCTTTTAACTCTTTCTTTTCAATAATCAAACGGGTAAGCAGCGCAGCAAGAGTAGTTTTGCCGACACCACCTTTCCCGCAAAAAACAATTGAGTTATTCATGAATCTTTTCTCTCCCCCTGTAAACGCCGGTGAATATCTTTTAAAGCGCCCACTTCGTCACATACATCTTTATAATCACAATCTTCACAATCAAAATTCAGGTCTTCATGAATCTTGATCAACGCTTCCAATATTTTTGAGGAATTTGCTGCTGCTTTTTTTAAAAATGGGTGATCTGTTAAACTCTCTGTGGATATAATTATTTCGGCCCCTTTTACTGCTGGCAGGCTTTGAAGCCGGTTGAGCAGAGTACAGCCGCAGCGCATTAAATTGAACCCGCTTTTTAGCGCCTGATCGCTAACCCTGTACCATATTCTTTGACGGTCCGGCCAGAAGCGGATTGATATATCTTTTAAATTGACTCCCAGCAGTGTGTCCAGGAACAGTTGGTAAGTCTCATATTCATCTTGAAAATCACCATAAACCATAATTACCTGGGCAACGGGAAGTTTTTTATTTTCCACTTCCTGTATATCAGGCCCAACCAGGGAGATCTGTCCGGGGCTAATCACCCCATCCTGTTCTGTCCAGAGAATGATGAAAAGGGAACCTTCTGCTCCACCCAGTTCCAGGGCCGTATCAGCCTGCAAAACCAGGGATGACCCCCGGGGCCAGGATGAAATCATGCTGCACTTAGTTCCTTGCAGCTCTTTTCTTTTATCAGCATCTGCCAGGCAATCTTTAAGGTCTTCGATCGGCTCCCTGAATAGTTCCATAGTTTAATTACTCCTGCTGACCCAGCAGGGCAGCACCGTAAGCAGCTGCGTAGCGCGGATCAATGGGAAAAGGTTGATAAGTACCGGGCAGTTTATCCTCCAAAACCGTGGTTATGCTTTTAAACAGAGCTACGCCTCCGGTGACAGTATAGTTTTCAACCGGCCCAAAACGCAGTGCCTGCGATATGATAATGCTGGCCGTTGATTCGCACACCCCGGCAATAATATCGGCAACCGCCTCTCCTGAATTGACATGGGATATTATTTCGCTCTCGGCAAAAACAGCACACTGGGTGCTGACGGTAATTTTCTTGGCTGCCCTGGATACAGTATGATCAAACTGTTCCATCTTAACACCGAGGGCTGTGCCGATAACCTCAATAAACCGGCCTGTACCAGAAGCACATTTGTCATTGCGCATGTAGTTAGCTACATCTCCATCCGGGGTGCTGATTACTCCGGTTATACTTTGACCACCTATTTCCAGGGTTAACTCTGTATCTGGCAGGAAAAAACGGGTAACGGCAGCAAGACAGGCAAGATCATCTTCAAGAAAGTCGGCTTCCTCAACTAGCTCTTCACCCTGCCCGGTGCTGATAACTGCCTCTACATCTTTTATTAAAGCTCCGCCCCTGTTTAATAAGAGCTCGACCAAAGCTGTATTTTCAGCCGTGATGTCGCCACTGGTTTCGCGAATCGCAGTTGCAAGCAAACGGTCATCATCTAATAACACGGCCTTGGTAAAAAGACTGCCCACATCAATACCGATAGTTATCATTATTTCCCCTCCGCGAGGCGGCGTGCGATCAGGGCTGCACCCAACGCACCAACCAACTGTGAATCAAGATCGTAAGTGAGCATTTTCAGGCCCATCAATTTTTCCAGCTCCCGTCGAACAGCCTGATTCTTGGCTACCCCGCCGGTCATGGTAACCTCTTTTTCGATCCCAACCCGGCGCACCAGGGCCATTACCCTGCCGGCCATGGTCCGGTTAATGCCGGCTGCCAGGTCTGCTAACGCTGCTCCCCGCTGCAGGTAATGATGCACTTCTGTTTCGCAGAATATACTGCAGCGGCTGCTCATTTCAATCACCTGGCGGGAATGGAATGAAAGCGGACCGATTTCTTCAACAGTAACCCCCAGGGTTTTGCTCATAACGTCAAGAAAACGTCCTGTTCCCGCTGCACACTTGTCGTTCATTACAAAGTTAACCAGTTCGCCTTCCTGGTCGACACGGATCACCTTGGCATCCTGACCGCCAATATCAATGATCGTACGCACACGGGGTGTTATCCACCATGCCCCTTTTCCATGGCATGATATTTCACTCATATTTTCATCGGCTAATCCCTCTTTCTGGATCTGCTCGCGCCCGTAGCCGGTGCTGACACAACAACTTAAATCTTGATATTTAAGGTCCCTTTCCTGCAGGGAGGCTCCGATTACAGCTGAAGCTGAATCTATGGGGTTTGAACTGACGGGAATGCTTTTATAGGCATAGATGGTATTTTCCTTTAGCACTACCGCCTGGGCGGTGAGAGAGCCAACATCTATTCCGCCGTAGAACATTTACTCTGCCTCCTCCACAACTGCAATTATGAGTTAAATTCTTGCTTGTCCCATTACGGTAACCGGCACGGCTTAAAAATGTAAAATCTGAAAGGCTGTTTAAATTGTGTTTTTAGCCCTGGGTCTTCTCCTGCGGCTGCTTTTATTAATTACATTATTAACGAACTGTTCTACTTCTTCCTGGATTACACTCATCGGCGTCATCGATCTAATCCATGAATCACCCTGCAGACCGAGAGTTGGAACCCCGGTTCTTTTTAAAACTTCATTGCGGGTTACAGAAAAAACACTCCAGGTTTGCTTGCAGGAGTGGTGGCCGCAATAGATTGTACCGTTTACACCCCACTCCCTGATAATATAGACAATATCTTCGATCCAGCGCTGTGACATTGAAGCAGCACCCATCTGCCTGGTCATCACGTTATTCCAGGCGCTTCTGATCATACCATCAAGGATCGTTTCCCGGGATGTAAGATCAAGGGGTTCCGGAAACGCCCACTGCAGGGCATCTCCCATATTGCTAATCTGCCGCTCTTCCATCCAGTCGTAGAACTTGACCAGGTCGTAATAGTAGCTTAAATATATCCAGAGCACTCTTGCTCTTTCTTCCCTGCTGCC
>SKWE01000083.1 GCA_007129055.1 Syntrophomonadaceae bacterium | reverse complement strand
TAAGGGTATGGCAACATTATCAAAGATTACATCTGTTGTATTCGCAGCGCGCTGACCCATTTTATCTTCTTTTTTTCCTACAGTAAGGCCGTCAGAATCTGCCGGCACCAGGAACGCTGTAATCCCCTTGTGCCCGAGGGACCTGTCTATTGAAGCAAAAACAATGTAATAATCGGCAACACCTCCGTTGGTTATAAAGGTTTTATTACCACTGATAATGTAATGATCACTTTCTTTTTTGGCTGTAGTGCAGATAGCTGATACATCTGAACCGGCGCCCGGTTCGGTAACACATAAAGCGAGCAGCTTATCTTCTGCACAGATCTTCTTCAGGTATTTTTCTTTAAGTTCTTCACTGCCGAAGTAGACGAGGGGGATGGCCGCCAGGCTGTTAATTGCTATACAGCTACCGATACCGGCGCATCCTGCAGACAGTTCCTCGGCTATAATCAACTGGTCCAGGGCGCTTAAGCCTTCTCCGCCGTATTCTTCAGGAATTGGGCCGTATACCAGGCCTGCCTCGAAAGCTTTTTTAACGATTTCTGCCGGGTATTCTCCACTGCGGTCATATTCTGCTGCTTTGGGCAGAATTTCGGCACGGGCAAAGTCACCGGCCATTTTTTTGATTGCTAACTGCTCGTCGGTCAAAGAAAAGTTGATCATTTGTTACCTCCTCGGGTGAATATTTTCACACGACAACTATTTAATTATTAAACAGATTATATAATTTTGTCGGATAATTGTCGAGAGTCTGAATTAAAAAATTTATATAATTATTTATTAAGCTGTGGCTTTATGGTCGCAAGTGGTACATTGATTAAAACCACTTTGAGGTTTGCAGGTAAATTAACTATATTTTTCAACGGGCTTCATAGCTTTTGACTATGATATAATCAGGAATGGAGGATGAACCGGTTGTTGTTTAAAGCTATTACCGGGATATCATTATGGATCGCAGAACACTTTTTTTTCTTACTTTGGGTAAATACGGCGGCTACCTGGCGGTGCTCTGGGTAGTGGTCAGTTTTAGCGGTATGGTCATGCAGACCAGCCTGGTGCCATTCTTTTTTGTTTTTGCAATCGACAGTATACGTACTTACTATCTCGATGAAAAATTCAGGGTGCTGTGCATTCCGAGCCTTTACCTGCAGCTGATCCTGGCCCTGGTGTTTATTTTTCTTGACGGGTCACCCGTTGGTGCAATTCTCTTGATCATTCTTTCCGCTGAAAGTATCATTACCTATTCCCGCCCTTACGGAGATTATATATTTCTATCTTCACTGATCGGGTTTCCCCTGGTCAGTGCAGCAAGCCTCTACTGGCGATCTTCTTTTAACTGGAACAGCATGGCATCGGTTTTTATAAACTGCCTTTTCCTCTTTTTTGCTTATGCTGTCAGTTATATGGCCCGCAGGCAGCTTGATGAGAAAGAGCGTGCTGAAGATGCCCTTGAACAGCTTGACAGGTCCCGTTCCGACCTGGAGAAGGCCTACCATAAACTAATTGAGGTTAGCAAGGAACGGGAACAGCTGGCAGCCGACCAGGAAAGGACGCGCATGGCCCGTGAACTGCACGACACCCTGGCCCACACTTTAACGGCAGTTGTTGTAAGCCTTGAAGCAGGGAAGAAACTGATGAGCAAGAATCCTGAAAAAGCCCTGGCCGAGATCAGCAAAAGCCAGGAGCAGGCTCGCCGCGGACTTGAAGAAGTGCGTAATACAGTGAAAACGTTACGTTCCGGGGACCTGGAAACAATGGATTTATCTGCTGCTATAAAAAGCCTGGCCCGTGATTATGAAGGCAGTGGGATTTTAATAGAATATGAACATGATGATACGCTGAAACTCAATTCTAATCTTGAAACTAACCTGTACAGGATTATCCAGGAAAGTATAACCAATAGCGTTCGCCATGGCCAGGCTAATATGATCACTGTTAAGCTGAATGAAAGTGAAGAGGGTTTATTGCTTGAAATTGAAGACAATGGCAAAGGCTGCAGCGAAGTGGTAGAAGGCTACGGTCTACGCGGCATCAGGGAACGGGCAAGTGAGCTTGGGGGACGGGTAGTTTTTCAGAACAGCAGTAAGGGAGGGTTCCTGGTGAGCCTCAGACTGAAGGAGATCTTGGAATGAGTAAAAGAATTGAAGTTGTTATCGCAGATGATCAGCGCTTAATGAGAGAGGGCTTGAAAACCATTTTAGAGCTGGAAGATGATATTTTGGTTCTGGGTACAGCAGCAAATGGCAGAGAAGCTGTGGAACTATGCCGGAAGTATGAACCTGATATAGTATTGATGGATATCCGGATGCCGGAAATGGATGGAGTGGAAGCAACTGCCCAGATTGTTACAGATAATCTGGCTGGAGCAGTTATAGTGGTTACCACCTTTGACGATGATGAGCTGATCATAAAGGCATTGAAAGCAGGGGCAAAAACCTACCTGTTAAAAGATCTGCCTTCAGAAAAACTGCTTTCCATCATTCGCCAGACTTTCAGGGGAGATATTATCCTACAACCTGAAATTGCTGCAAAGTTGGTGGGCAGGGCTTCAGTTGGTGCCAACCAAGAAAAAAATAGCTCAGACCCGGGAACCCTGGAAAAGTTCACTGCAAGGGAAAAAGAAATCATGGCTTTGATGGCCGACGGGTTAGGCAATAGGGATATTGCGAAAAAGTTGTTTCTCAGTGAAGGAACGGTAAAAAACCAGGTCAGTGTTATTTACAGCAAACTGGGAACCTCAGACAGAACGCAGGCCGTTCTGCTGGCTATGAAACATAAACTATATTGATGACCCCGGTCATGCAAAGAGTTACCATTTTGTGACTGTGGTTACTTTGCAGAAGTTTTTTCCTGCGTTATGCTAAAAGCAACAAAAACACAGGAGTGATATCTAATGAATAAATCAGTTAAAGGCGGTATCTTGTTAATCATTGCCGGGGTATTTTTGCTTCTTAATCAGCTGGGGGTTATCCCCGGACAGGCTTTTCTGTTTCTGCTTGCTTTAGGTTTTATTGCTGCTTATGCTTTACTGGGCGGCAGGAAAGAATACGGCAATGTTGGTTTTTTAATTCCCGGTATGGTCTTGCTATCTATTGCTTCATTTGCCGCTGCTTCCGGCAGTCAGGCTTTCGAAGATCTGAATCCGGCATTCTTTTTCCTGGGCCTGAGCCTCAGTTTTCTGGCTGTACTGGTTGTACACACCTACTGGTTCAAAGAAATGGATCACGGTGAACGTTTCTGGCCCATATACCCGGCCGGAGGCCTTCTACTGCTATCAGCTTTAATCGGTTTAACCACATCAAGCGATTTTATTCAAAATCTTGGTTTATTAAACTACCTGTGGATTGTAGTTTTAATCGGCCTTGGGATATGGTTAATCTACAGCAGCATCAAAAAGGGGAAAAACTAAACTTTTTCAATGCCTGATTTAACGTACTGTGAAGGCAGCAAGTATTGTAAAGCCTAACATTTGGAGCGGCCCGTTTTGCTCACTATTGAGTTAAACGGGCTAATTTTTTGAGAAAACCGGGAATTGATATTAGAAGTTTAATTGTGAAATTATATTTTAAAGGTATAATATAGATAGAAACTATAGG
>SKWE01000187.1 GCA_007129055.1 Syntrophomonadaceae bacterium | reverse complement strand
GACTCAGAATGTGAACCATTAGGCGACGGTTTTTACAGGGGAAAAGCTTTTGACGACCGCGTCGGTTGTTTGATTATATTACGCCTCTTATTAAATGCTAATAAATACAGTTACTGTGCCGTTTTCACAGTGCAGGAAGAGGTTGGAACAAGAGGCGCGCTCACAGCGGCATATACCCTGGAACCCCGTACTGCTCTGGTAGTTGAAACAACAGCTGCTTCTGACACTCCGGAAACTGAAAAAGAGCAGATAACAACTTCCCTTGGAAAAGGTCCGGCAATCAGCTTTATGGACAGAACGGTTATGGTGAAGAAAGAAATGCGTGATGAACTTGTAAAAGCTGCGGAAAGGGCCGGAGTACCATACCAGTTTCGTCAATTCACCGGTTCGGGAACTGAAGCCGGAGTTATCTCCCTGTCCAGGGAGGGAGTACAAACTGCCGTATTATCTGTTCCCTGCCGCTACATCCACTCACCCCAGGGTATTGTGCAGGAAAAAGATATTAAGGATGCAGAATATCTTGTAGAATCATGGTTGGAATCGAAGCAGTAAGCTTTCCAAGGGAGGATGCATATGGATAACCTAATAAAAGCGCTAACCGAAACATTTGGGCCGTCAGGTGAAGAAGATGAAGTGCGCACCCTGATCAAAAGCCTGGCAAAAGGTAAAATTGATCGGGTTTATGAAGATGCTCTTGGTAATCTATACTTGGAGCGTGAAGGCCCTGCCCCCAAAATTATGGTCTCAGCTCACATGGATGAAATTGGAGTAATTATAACTCACATCGATGATAATGGGTTTATCCGCATTGCCCCCGTTGGAGGCATGTCGGCACAGGCTCTGCCCGGAAAAAGATTTCGTTTTAGGAGTGGCACAATAGGAACAGTTTACCATGAAAAATTAAAAAATATTAAAGAACTGGACTGGACTAAAATCTACCTGGATATTGGTCAACCTGACAGGAAAGCGGCCATGAAGCTGGTTAATATAGGAGACTTGGCCTGCTACGATCAATCTTTTAGAGCTATGGAAGGTGGCAGGTGTATATCCAAGGCTATGGACGACAGGGTGGGTTGTGCAGTTATGCTCGAGACCATAAACAGGCTTCCCCGGGAACTGCCGCAGGCAGTCTGTTTTCTGTTTTCGGTTCAGGAAGAAGTAGGTTTACGCGGCGCGACGACTGCTGCTTACAGGTACGAACCCGATTATGGGATTGCAGTAGATGTCACCCTTGTCGGTGATACACCTAAAGCTCATACCATGGAGGTATCACTGGGTAAAGGTCCGGCAATAAAAGTCAAAGATCGCTCTGTCCTATGCCATCCCTTAGTCAGAAAACTGATGGTTGATGCTGCGGCGAAAAACAATATCCCTTACCAGCTGGAAGTGCTGGAAAGGGGCGGTACAGATGCAGGGGCCATTCATATATCACGTGAAGGAGTACCCTCCGGAGCGATATCGATCCCCTGCCGCTATGTTCACTCTCCATCCGAAGTAGTTGATAGCGCTGATCTGGAAAATGCTGTTCTTCTGCTTGAGAAGCTTTTAACTCAAAACTGGCCGAAGCAGGAGCGTAGCTATTAAATGGAACAAAAAGTAAATGACCTGGAATCTCTTGTTTACCTGAATGCTTTAAATAGGATTATCTTTCTTGGGGCAAAAAGAATTTCCATCCTTCTCGACTATTATGCTTCAGCACGGGATGCATGGGAAGCTCCTGCTGAAGAAATAATAAGATTAGTGAATTTGAAAAAGAGCGCCGAAGTGTTCGACAGGGAACGAAAGAGTATAGACCCTCATGCAGAGTGGAACCGTCTTGCAGACCTTAAGATAAACTGTGCAGCACCTGAAAGTCCTGCCTATCCAAGCTTATTAAGGGAAATCCCTTCACCTCCGCCAATACTATACTACCGTGGAAACCTGGAAAAAGCGAAAGAGCCGGCTGTGGCTATTGTTGGCAGTCGGCGCTGTACTTTCTATGGCAAAGAAACTGCCGTCAAACTGGCGGAAGAGTTAACTGCAGAAGGCCTTACTATCGTAAGCGGAATGGCGCTTGGTATAGATACGGCAGCGCACAGGGGAACTCTCGATAGTAACGGATTTACCATAGCCGTCCTGGGCTGCAGCCTTGATAAATGTTACCCGCCTCAGAACAGAGATTTAAAAAAAGAAATAGAACATAGCGGTGTTGTGATCAGCGAATACCCCCTGGGGACAGAACCGTTGCCAAAGTATTTTCCACAGCGCAACAGGATTATCAGCGGGTTGACGCTTGCTACCGTGGTAATAGAGGCTACTGCGAAAAGCGGTGCCCTGATAACAGCGGATTATGCCATAGAACAAAACCGGGAAGTATTTGCCGTGCCCGGTAATATTGGCAGCCCTTACAGCCGTGGTTGTCATCGTTTAATCAAGGAAGGGGCCGGACTTGTAGAATCTGCTGCAGATATTCTCGATGCTCTTTACATGGGCAGTGAAAATGGTTACCAGTTAAGCTTCGATAATAACCGGCAGGAACTAACTGAGGCAGAAAAAGAGCTACTCGATACTATCCCGTACCAGCCTTTACATATTGATAACATAATTCAGCAGTGTGGTATTAAAGCCTCAGAAACAAGCGTTATTCTACTTTCCCTTGAATTAAAGAAATATATCCGTCAAACACCCGGTAAGTATTATTCTCGAATTTAAATCAACTTATAACTATCCTTTTATTGTTTCCAATTTGAATAGCTGGAATTTTTTAAAAAACATATCTATTTGCTTGCAACGGCATTATAGTTGTGTTAGGATATTAAGGGTGTTGCGCTGTGACCGTATTTCATTTACTTGAACGCTTCATGGTTTACCTTGAAATTGGGAAAAACGTGTCACCGCTTACCCTTCAGGCTTATCGAAGTGATATTTTACAATTTCTTAAGCTGCAAAACGATGATTTAGACAGTTTACTGGGTGTTGATCACCTCACCCTGCGTAGATACCTGGCATGGCTAAAGGAAAAAGGGTATACAAGACGTACTGTAGCGCGTAAATTATCTGCGACGCGTTCTTTTTTGTTCTTTTTGCATAAAGAAGGTTTAATTGAGGGTGGAAAGTGGACCACTGTAGCGAGGCCAAAGCAGGAAAAAAACCTGCCCAGGTTTCTTTACTATCACGAAGTAGAAGCGCTTTTGGAAGCCCCGGATCCAAAAACAGCTTACGGGCTTAGGGACAGGGCCATATTAGAACTGATATATTCTTCCGGTTTGCGGGCAAGTGAAACTGTTGGCTTAAAGGTAGATTGTCTGCAATCGGGCGAAAGGCTGATCAAGGTTTACGGTAAGGGCCGCAAAGAAAGAATAGTTCCGGTTGGCACAGTAGCCGCTTTGTTAATCGAAAAATACATAGATGAAGCGCGCCCACTGCTGGCTGCAAATAATAAGGATGCTAACACTTATGACCAGCTATTTCTTAACCGCTGGGGGCGGTCACTGAGTGATAGGGGTTTGCGATACCTTTTTCAAAAATATATTCGCAAAGTATCATATAAAATTGGTATAACTCCCCACTCTTTAAGACATTCATTTGCAACACACCTGCTGGAAGGTGGGGCTGATTTAAG
>SKWE01000015.1 GCA_007129055.1 Syntrophomonadaceae bacterium | reverse complement strand
ATGTTTTTCCCGCTGGTAACTTACAAGGCTACAGATGAAGCGAGAGCAGCGGGCCTGAAGTTCTTCATGATGACTATTATCGCCGGGATTGCAATGTTCTGGGGCCTGGTTGTAACATACAATGCCACCGGTAGCCTTTCATTTGGCAGTGGGGGGCTTGTAGATACGGCAACTCCTCTTCTGCTGGTGGCGTTTATTTGTTTTTTAATTGCTTTTGGCATTAAGTCAGCATTAATCCCCCTGCATTTTTGGATGCCCGATGCTTATGCAGCGGCAACATCACCTGCTGCTGCACTTTCATCTGCCATTATGCTTAAAACCGGTGTTTTTGGATTAATTCGGGTATTCCATGATATTTTCGGGCTATCTTTTATCCAGGAAGTTGGCTGGAATAACATTCTCCTGGTATTGGCATTAATCTCTGTGGTGTATGGTTCCATCTGCGCCTTTGCCCAGGACGATTTCAACCGCCGGTTGGCTTATTCAGGAATTGCCCAGGTAGGCTATATGCTTCTTGGCATTTCACTACTTACCAGTATGGCCATTATAGGAACAGTATATCATGTTATGGCCCATGCTTTTATGAAGGGCTGCATGTTCCTATGCGCCGGAGTAATTTATGTCAATACAGGAAAGACAAAAATCAGTGAAATGAAGGGTATTGGTTTACAAATGCCTGTAACCATGCTTGCATTCACCATATCGGCTGTTAGTGCTGTTGGCATACCGCCTTTTAATATATTTGTAACCAAATGGCACCTGGGACTGGGCGCTTATGAGGCTGGGATGCCACTGATCATCGGTGTGCTTTTACTGAGCAGTGTACTAAATGCTGCCTATTATTTTCCGATTTCAATTAACGCTTTTCTCGGTTGCCGTGAATTAAAAAATATTGAGCGCCAGAGAATAGTCTTGCAACCACTGCGTATGGTGCCGTTGCTTATTTTGGCTATTGGCGCTTTTGCTTTTACTATCATGCCCGTAAACTGGCCATTAAATTTGGCTCGTGCAGTTGCGGAAATGTTATTTTAGGTTTCCAGACCTACTGATAGAAAGCCCTTGGAGGTGAGCCGAAGTGGAACAAGAAATTGTACACAGTATTTTACCGGCAATAATTATTTTCGTTCCAATCATAGCCGGTTTGGCATTGTTTCTAATGCCGGAGCGATTATTTCCTTATAAAGAGTACATCTGTATAGGCGGTTCAGGCCTGTTTTTCCTGCTTGTGCTAAGCATGTATCCCGCTATCAGCAGTGGGAAAATACTGCTTGGCATTTTTCAATATTTTTCTTTTCCACTTTCTATCACCTTCAAGGTTGACCAGGTAACCTTTTTTCTTGGAGTATTCTTCTCCTTTGTCTGGTTCATGGCTGCCTGCTTTTCTCCTGGCTATATGGATCACGAACATAAAAAGGAACGCTATTATGCATTTTTCTTGATGGCCATGGGCGGCTGCATGGGAACCATCTTTGCAGGAGATCTACTTGGACTTTTTGTTTTCTTTGAATTCATGGCGCTTACTACATACGTTTTAATTGCCCACGAAGAAACACCGGAAACAATGTTTGCCGGGGCAAAGTACCTTTACATGACGGTTGGTGGCGGGTTGGCTGTTTTCTTTGGTTTACTGACCATGTATTACCTTACGGGCTCAGTACTCTTTACCCGCCCCGGTTTGATTACCGAGCCTTCAGGGTTGGCTACTGCAGCTTTTATCGGTTTCATGATCGGTTTTGGTTTGAAGGCAGGTATGTTCCCGGTGCATGTCTGGCTGCCTGATGCACACCCTGCAGCCCCGTCACCTGTTAGTGCAGTGCTTTCAGGGGTAATGCTTAAAACAGGTATATACGGCATGATCAGGGTCGTTCATAATGTCTACAGTCCCCAGTTTATTGAAAGCATGAACTGGGATACCATTATGCTGATTTTGGCTACAATCACAATGCTGCTTGGTTCGGCAATGGCTTTGCTACAGGATAACCTTAAAAGGCGTCTTGCGTACTCCAGTATTGCCCAGATTGGATATATTATATTAGGGATATTCCTTTTAAATCAGTCAGGAATGGCCGGTGGACTCTATCACCTCTTTACCCATGCATTCATGAAAGGACTTTTGTTTCTCGCAGCCGGTGCTATAGTAGTGCAGACTGGATTAAAAAGAATTAGTCAAATGAAAGGTATAGGGTTGAAGATGCCTTTAACTATGATCTTTTTTACAATCGCATCATTAACCATGGTTGGAATACCCCCATTTAATGGTTTTATCAGCAAGTGGGAACTTTCAATAGCTTCCCTGCAAGCTGGTCAACCTGTATTTGTAGCTATTTTAATCGTCAGCAGCCTGCTAAACGCTGCCTACTATTTTCCAATTGTTATTACAGCCTTTTTCCCTGGTGGGGGTGGGCATGGCCACAATGACAGCCATGATGCCGGGCATAAAGATGCAAAAGCAAATGATTCAGATGGTCATAGTGAAAACCATCACCACGGTGCCAAAGGTTTAACTAAAGAAGGCTGGCTTAGCGGTGAAGCTCCCTGGCATATGGTAGTTCCTATGGGTATTTTGACCGTAGGCTGTTTTATATTTGCCCTTTTACCCCAGAATTGGCCCTGGAATTTGGCTCTTGAAGCAGCCCGC
Source organism: Syntrophomonadaceae bacterium (assembly GCA_007129055.1). Lineage (GTDB taxonomy): Bacteria > Bacillota > Dethiobacteria > DTU022 > DTU022 > SLQM01. Next base: position 969 of record SKWE01000015.1, on the reverse strand, counting down.
TCGCTCTTTAATATGTAACTATAATTCTGCAGTAATAAATCCGGGTAGATTAACTTTATAAGTTTTGAATTAGGGAGATGTTTGGTATCAGGGCATATCCGGCATATATGAAAGATCCTCCATCTAATAAAGGAGAAAGATGCAGATGAGTGGAGTTATTCCTGAAAACGCCATAGTCAGCAGCCTTCCTCTTGCCATTGCAATTATTCCGATTATCGGGGCAGCACTGGTTTTGTTAGTCGGACGCCTGCAGGAACAGTTGCTAACAGCTTTTACTGTTTTAATAACCGGAATTGTACTTATAATATCTATAATCCTTTTCCGCCTTGTGTGGCAAGCGGATGTAATATGTATCTTTCCCGTCGGGTTTGGAGAACTCCCCTTATTCTTCAGAGTTGACCGGCTTGGCGCGATTTTTAACCTAATCTCAGCCCTGATCTGGTTTTTGGCTACAGTTTTTTCCCTTTCCTATATGACTCATGAAGCAAGGCATACCCGCTATTACTTTTTTTACCTGCTTACACTAGGTGGTTGCCTGGGCGTATTTCTTACCGCTGATCTTTTTAGCCTATTTTTCTTCTTTGAGCTTATGTCTATTGCTTCTTACATGCTGGTAATTCATACCCAGACAGATGAAGCGATGAAAGCTGGTAAACTATACCTCTTTCTTGGTGTAGGAGGGGGCCTGGCTATACTCGCAGGTGTAATTATGCTTTACTGGTTTACCGGCTCTGTCTTAATTACACCTATGCTGGAAGATATTCTATTGATACCGGTCAGAACTTTAATTGCCATACTGTTGATCACTGGTTTTGGCATTAAAGCCGGAATGGCGCCGCTGCATATCTGGCTTCCCAAGGCGCATCCCGTCGCCCCAGCTCCTGCCAGCGCCCTGCTTTCAGGAATTATGATTAAAACCGGGGCTTATGGTATAGCCAGGGTGGCCGGTGTAATCTATACTCCTGCTGT
>SKWE01000017.1 GCA_007129055.1 Syntrophomonadaceae bacterium | reverse complement strand
CCTTCACCATTCCTGTTTTCCAGCCTCATGAAGTGATTAAACATCTGCCATAGTTTCGAGCCGCTTACGGTAAAACGGTTCAAACTATCCTTAAATGGAAAGCATGATACATAATCCTTTAAAGTTACAAGCGGGCCAAGCTCTTTCTGCCTGATTGAACCACTACCCAGGAGCATTATATCAGTCTCGGACATTTCAGCCAGCCCGTCTGCAAAAAGATTGCCGAGCGCCGTTTCAATTTCTCGCTCCGGGTGGGTGTGTTTATAAGCAAGCTTGGTAACAATAGCATTATATTTCGTCTCAACTTCCGACTCATAAGAATGGATAAAGTCGAGCAAATCATGGTCAGCTTCAGCAGAGTGCGATGAAATAGGAACAAGCTTCCATTGCCATTCAACAATCGAATTAGAAGACTCTTCAACAACTATGTCAAACCTGCCAATTTGCTTCGTGCCTTCACCCGCCTGGGTAACAAGAATATTATTAACCTGCTCCGGCTGATCGAGAATTGAATGCGAGTGGCCGCCAATAATCAAATCAACTCCCCAGGCCGGATCCAACAGGCCGGCCAGTTCCAGGTCGGATTCCAGTCCAATATGGGTAAGCAAGACCGTTAAATTTATCCTGTCCTCCTGGTATGCATTGGTTATGCGACCCACTTCATCAGCAGCATCCTTCAGGGTTATGAACGTGCTAATTAAATTATCCGTGGAAACAATTGAATCCATCACCTTTTCAGTAATAATCCCGGTAAAAAGGATGCTGTAACCGGCAACATCAATTATTATGTAAGGCTGCATAATCCTCTTGTTATATTTTTCAATATAGAGGTTTGCATTAACAATGTCGTAGTTTGCCATCTTTTCCAGGAAGAGCAGGTGTGGAAACCCGTAATCAAACTCGTGGTTGCCCAGGGCGACAACATCGGGGGCCAGGTAGTTCATAATTTCCATGGTGGAAATACCCTTGTATTCTGAATCGATAATCGAACCCTGCAGCATATCTCCGGCAATCACGTATAAAACATTTTCTTCTTCTTCCCTTACCTTATTTATATAACCGGAGAGCAGGGCCAAACCTCCAATTAATTCGCCAGAAGTTCCGCAAGTCTCAGATAAAAAATCTCCGTGCATATCATTGGAATGCAATATTGTTATCTTCCTGGTCGGCATTGCCTTACCTCCCCCGTTATTCTTTAAACATAAACAATCTAATTATAGCATTCATGCAAACGGAATAATATAAGTACAAAATATATAATAGTAATCACTAATATGAACCGGGAGCCTCCGCATAGCGAAGGCTCCCGGTGTATTCAACTATTTACTATTGATCGAAAGCTACTGTTTACTCAGCTCCTGTATCAAAAGCGAAACCTTTTGCCGGCCCGGTTGAAGCCGGTGTTCCGGCAATTCCAGACAGGTATGTTGAACCAAGGGTTTTAATGTGTTCATCAACGCTGTCAAAGTAATTCAAATGTTCCTGCTCATGCTCAATAATCATCTCGAATAGCTTTGCCGAAATGCTGTCACCATTTTCACGGCAGACGTTAAGAAAATTGCTGTACGCATCAATTGCTTCATCTTCCTGTTCAACATTGAAAGGGAATATTTCCTCAACAGACTGTCCCTTAACCACCGGTCCGTCAAGTTCTGTAGTCGGCTCCCCACCAAGCTCTGTAATTCTTTCTGCCAGGGCTTCGGCGTGCCGCATCTCATCAATGGATATCAGTTTTACATTTTTAGCCAGCTCCCCGTAGTCCTTATCGTCCAGGTGATAATGCTGGTGCATATACTGATGAATGGCCTGGAGCTCCATCGACTTTGCCTTATTTAATACTCCAATAACTTTTTTCTTTTTTTCTTCCCTGCTCATAGCTTTACCTCCTTAATAAAGAGTAGTTGATATATATTACTGTAGCATAACTTCTGCATGATAACAAACAATTATCAATGAAACAGTTGAATGTATTGATTTTATAGACAACTGCTTAAACAAATGCCCGGCTTAAAAAACCGGGCTAAATTTGGGTATGAATAATATTAAAGTGTTAACCTTAATGATGCTCATCGCTACCAGGTTCGGTTTTATCTTTATTGGCATAATGTTCTACCTTGGAGATAATTTCCGGCACCATTTCTATTATCTTCTCCAGGGAACCCCTGTTGGTTAAAGGGTAGACGCTAAGTTGATCATTTTTAACGACGAGCATGGCATTCGGGGTCATCTTGCAGCCTACTCCGCCGCCTCCACCACTACCATCGTTGCCCTTATTGTCTTTACCAGAGCCTTCTCCGCCTCCTACCCCAAAAGACACTGACATAATCGGGACCAGGGTAATGCTGCCCACCTGGATAGGCTCCCCTACAATCGTTTCTGTTCTGATAAATTTTTCAAGCCGTTCAAAAAGTGTGTTAAATACTTCTCCGCTTCCAGCCATATCCTTTCTCCTCCTTGTATCTGTTAATTATATATACAGTAAAACTATAACCAGGTTGCAGCCAGGCCTAACTTTTATTTTACTGTAGATGCCTGGGCTGTATAGTGAGCTTTCTCTTTTTTCATTCTCCATAATAATTTAATTGTCCGTCTGGCCAGGATAAACCTTGCTACCCTGAGTAGAATGGTGAAGATTACCAACCTGCCTTCTACCAGAAAGTTTATTTCATAATGTTCATCGTTCCAAACCGGTTCTACATTAAACCAGGACCAATTAGTACATTCCCTTACAATACTGTTAACAGAAGCAAGCCACCCTGTAAGGTGAGGTTCATCGAAACCAACTCTGCCATTAAGCTCTATTTTACTTGGCAATAAAATGTTCAAAATATCCTTAACAGTTTCTAAACCGTTTTTTATAACAGCCCTGTCATAGCTACCAAGGTAATATGCCAGTGGCAATTTTGGAGTATCCTTTTCCTTTTTCTCAGGCTTTTCTTTTTCCGCACCAATTTTATCGGGATCAATGTTAAAGGTAAAACCTGCAAAAACGACCTGCATTTGATTCGGGTTACCTGCAGCGCTTTCCCAGTTGCCCCTGAAACGTAGAAGTGGGGAAAAACTGACTTTATAGTTAACCGCTATAAATTTATTGTATTGACCGGAAAAACTGTAACGTACAGGGGTAAACAGTACAAACAAAAACAGTGCCAGAAGTATTAAAACAGCAATCCCGATAGTGTACAGTAAAATAGTTAAAACAATCAAACCCGGTGCCCCCTTTATGCCTAAGTTCCCAGTCCAATAGCTTTAGCTGGTTAAGTCATCGCCTGCATGCAGTACAAGGAGCAAAATTTGCAGGAAATATATATTATTTACCTTGTAGGACAGGACACATACCTATTTTACTTTTAATACTGCAGTAAAAGCTTCCTGGGGGATTTCAACCCGGCCAATATTTTTCATTTTTTTCTTGCCTTCTTTTTGTTTTTCCAACAGTTTGCGTTTACGGGTTATATCGCCACCATAAAGTTTTTCGGTAACGTTCTTACGCAGGGCCTTGATAGTTTCCCGGGCAATAACTTTATTTTCTATAGCCGCCTGGATTGGCACATCAAACATCTGCCTGGGAATTATATCTTTTAGTTTTTCAACCATATCCCTGCCCCT
>SKWE01000034.1 GCA_007129055.1 Syntrophomonadaceae bacterium | reverse complement strand
TCCATAGTCTGCCCCTGTACATTGTGGGCTGAATACCCCTGGTATAGGGATATTCACCAGGCCAGTTCAGTTGTTCACCGTAATCAAAATCTTCCTGGTGAAAAGGATCATAAACCCTGTCTACGGTCATCCCCGAATCAAGTGTAAATTCTTTTCTCTCAGGCCGCTTTTCGAGGGACTTTTCAACTTTACTGTTCCAGGCTTCCCTGGCCTGTTTCAGTTCGTCATGGTTCTTTTTATTATCCAATTTTCACGACCTCCTTTCGCCGCATATATTTCTCTTTATCCTTCAATACATTTAGCTTTCTCTATAAAACTTCTTTGATCATTGCCGGAACCTGTGCCGGAAGCTCGGCTACTTTTACCCCTGCTTTTGTAAGGGCATCAACCTTGCTTTCGAAAGTACCCCTTCCTCTTTCAATTATTGCCCCGGCATGCCCCATCCGTTTACCCGGTGGAGCGCTTTTACCGGCCAGGTAAGCTATCACAGGTTTTGATATTGAATTTTTGATATAGGCAGCAGCTTCTTCCTCGGAACTGCCCCCAATTTCTCCAACCAGGATTATAGTTTTGGTCTCATCATCCTCTTCAAACCTCTTCAGAACATCAATAAAATTCAAACCTACCACCCGGTCACCACCAAGGCCTACAACAGTGGTAGTCCCAATTTCATTTTCAGTTAAATGGCCTACAATTTCATAACATAGTGTGCCACTGCGCGAAACCACACCTACCGGTCCCGGTATAAAATAGCGATTGGGCATGATCCCAATTTTACAGCTGCCAGAAGAAACAAGGCCAAAGGTATTGGGACCCACGGCAACAGCACCCTTCTGTTTGGCAAATGACATGATATCCATAGCATCGTGCAGGGGAATATGCTCAGGTATTAGCACAATAATTTTCACACCCGCTTCCAACGCTTCATAGGCTGCATCTTTAGCAAAAGGCGCCGGGATAAAAAGAATACTTGCGTCGGCAGTTTCTTTTTCCATCGCTTCAAAAACAGTATTGTAAACGGGAACTCCCTCAACTTTTTGACCGCCCTTGCCGGGAGAAACCCCGCCAATAATTTTAGTTCCATAAGCCAGCATCTGACCGGTATGAAAAGAGCCCTGGTTACCAGTCATACCCTGGACAAGAACCCTTGTATTTCCATCTATAAAAATTGCCATTAGCTATTCCCCCTTCGCCTTCAATAAGTCTACTGCGTGCTTTACAGCTTCATCCATGGTGGTGAAAGCTTCTATGCCAACCTTTTTCAGGATTTCAACCCCTTCGGCTTCGTTGGTGCCTACCAGGCGAAAAGATACTGGCAAATCAATCCCTTTTTTCTCTTTCACCTGGGCAAAGCCTTCAGCTACAACATCACAACGGGTTATTCCACCAAATATGTTAATCAGTAACACCTTGGGATTGGTTCCAAGGAGCAGCTCCAACGCCTGGGCCGTTTTTTCAATATCTGCGCCACCCCCGAAATCAAGAAAATTAGCAGGTGTTCCGCCGTAATGCTGCACCATGTCCAGTGTTGCCATAGTAATCCCGGCGCCATTGGCCATTACTGCTATCTCTCCATCCAACTCAACGTAGGCAATATCAAGTTCTTCCGCTTTTAATTCCAGATCTGTCTTCTCCTTGATATTTGGCAACTCGGGATGACGATAAAGGGCATCGTCATCTATTGTAACCTTGGCATCTGCAGCTATTAAACCTTTTGGGGTTAAGGCCAGGGGATTAATTTCAGCCAGTTCAGCATCCATTTCCCTGAACAGCCTGTAAAGCTTGGGTAACAGCTTGATGAAATCTTTCTGCAGGTCGCCGCTTACTCCAAGGCGACGGCATATTTCCCTCACCACGTAAGGCTGCACGCCGGCTGTTACATCAACCGCCCAGCGGACCATCCGCTCCTCCGGAACTTCTTCAATATCCATACCGCCATCAAGTGAGGCTAGAATCACCGGGCAGCGGCTTGCCCCGTCGACAGTCAGAGCCAGGTATATTTCCTGCTCGATTTCAATTTTCTCTTCCACAAGCAGTTTATCAACATGAAAACCGCTTACTTCCATCTGTAAAATACGTTCAGCTTCTACTTTTGCTTCCTCCGCAGTGGAGGCAAAAGAAATACCCCCTGCTTTTCCTCTTTTACCTGTTAAAACCTGGGATTTTATTACTACATCGCCTATTTCGTCTGCTGCAACTGCTGCTTCTTCTGCATTATCCACCACTTTCCCGCGGGGAATGGGAATACCGTAGCGGTCAAAAAGCTCTTTACCCATGTACTCATATAGCTTCAATTGTAAACCTCCTGTCAAAAGTTATTGTCTAATCGCTATATTTTTTCAACTTATTATATAGAGTAGCCAGTGAAATATTCAAGGCCTGGGCCGCCTTTTTTTTGCCTTCCAGGCTCTCCCCGTAACGGGTCAGGGCCAGCTTAAGCATCATTTCTTCCATTTTATCAAGAGGCACTATTTCATCAAAGCCAGAAATTTCATGCGCCCCAAGTCTGCCAATATAAGGTGAAAGATGATGATGTTCAATAACCGGGCCGCTGGCTACAACCATTGCCCTTTCAATAACACTTTTCAGTTCACTAATATTGCCCGGCCAATCATAATCAGCCAGTTCCTGTAAAGCGCGAGGAGCTATTTCCTGTACTTTCTTGCCTAACTTGCGGTTAAGACGATCCATCAAGGCAGAGGCAAGTAAAGGAATATCTTCAACCCTTTTGCGCAGGGGAGGTATATTTACCGTTACAAGGCTCAACCTTCGGTAGAGGTTTTCCTGAAAATAGCCCTGCATGGAAGCTTCCAACAGGTTTTCACTTGTCGAGGCGATAATCCGCACATCAGCCGTTATAGGCGTATCGCCGCCTATACGGCAAAAGTTGTGGTCATCAAGCAGCTGGAGAATCCTTTTTTGCAGGTAAAGGTTAAGTGAATTTATCTCTTTAATAAAGAGCGTACTTCCTTCAGCCAGCTCAACTTTACCAATCCTGGTGCGCAGGATACCGGGCATTGCGCCTTTTTCACAGCCAAAAAGTTCTATCTCCTGCAGGGAGTCAGGAACAGCCGCGCAATCGAAAATAATCAGGGGTTTCTTTTTACGGGCACTGTTGTTATGAATGGCCTGGGCATAAAGGCTTTTTCCACAACCGCTTTCCCCTGTAATTAACACAGCTGAATCGCTCTTTGCAGCCTTGCGCGCTTTTTCAACTGTAGATATAAAGATATTGCTCTTCCCGTCCAGGGATTCAAAACTGAAACGGCTTCCGGAAATCTGGTCAATCTGGTTATAGAGGTGATCGATTATGGCGTTACTGTGTTTAAGTTCATCCATCAGTTTTAGGATGTCGCCAACCGGTTGAAAGACAACCACAGCGCCCATCAGATCACCGTCAACAATAATGGGAGAAGCGTTTGATATAACATCGGCATCCGAACCGCCAACATAGGTCCTGTAACCGGTAACAGGCTTCTGCTGGATCAGCGATTGGGCCAACGCTCCGTGGGGAGAAACATCGAAGATGCTTTTATTGACCCTTTTCTTTTCAGGAATTCCTGTAACCCTGGTAAAGGCGGGATTTACATATTTAATAATTCCTTTTGCATCTACCACTTCAATAGCATCCTGGACCGAATTCAGGATTGCCAGCAGCT
>SKWE01000210.1 GCA_007129055.1 Syntrophomonadaceae bacterium | reverse complement strand
GCCTGGTGGAAGCTGTGCTGTATGGTGCGGGACATGTACAATTCGGGCGTTTCCAGAAAAAATATCCTGAGAGAAGCGTTTGGCGGAGAAATTTTATTTTTCTATTTTTCCCAGTCAAACTGGGGGCGTCGATATATGCTTGATACAATAATCGATAATCTTTCATATTTCCAGGAAGATAATAATAATAATAATAAAGAATCCCTGCTGAAAAGTGGCAGGGACTCTTAAAAATTACAGGAACCGAGCAAGCTAATAAGCCGAGTTCTGTTCTTCCCGGTCATAGTTCATATAGCCGGTAAGCAGCAGCCATCTATCTTGGATACCAGTTGCCTGGTATCTCCAGCGACCTAACCCGAGGAGTCGGCGGGCTACCTCATCCCCCTCCTATTTGGTCTTGCTCCGGGTGGGGTTTACCTAGCGAACCGGTCTCCCGGTCCCTGGTGCGCTCTTACCGCACCGTTGCACCCTTACCTGGTATTAGAAATACCTGGCGGTTTGTTTCTGTGGCACTAGCCTTAAGGTCACCCTCACTGGGCGTTACCCAGCACCCTGCCCTATGGAGCTCGGACTTTCCTCGAAAAGCACCTTTCGGCCTGCTTTCCGCAGCTGCCCTGCTTACTCGGCTCCTGTTTAAAAGCTACTTTAAGTATAGCACCAGCCTAAATCAGTGTCAAAAAAATAGATCTAATCCAGGCTGGAAATATATTCTAAAACATCTTCAAGATTCGAAACCGGAACCACTTTTATGTTGCTGATCACATTGACTGCCTGATAATAGTTTCCTTCCGGGACAAAAAAGATCTCCGCCCCGACATTTTTTGCGGCTACAACTTTTTGCCTGACTCCACCTACCCTGCCGATGTTTTCGTTCAGATCTATTGTTCCGGTCCCGGCGATCATTTTACCTGAGGTAATATCTTCAGGTGTTAACTGATTAAGAATTTCCAAAACAAACATCAGCCCGGCTGAAGGGCCGCCAATTCTGCCAGTGTTCATATCAATTTGAAGCGGAATTGAAGGTTCCCATGATGATGTTTGAATTAGTATTCCAAGAAAAGGCATATCTGGGTCATCAGGATTAGCACCGGTAGGAATAATAAGTTCAAGGTCATCTTCATCCCGGGTTATACCAAGTTTTACCTCTTCACCCACCAATCTATCCTGGACTAAGGCAGAAACCTCAGTTGCCAGGGCCACTCTCTTGTCGTCAACTGTAATAATGATGTCTCCTTCAACAAGATAGTTTTCTGCCGGGGCATCGTCCAACATGCCGACTACAATTACACCATCAGATACAATATCAACTTCATAACCTGCTCTTTTTAAGGCAACAACCTGTGCCAACTGCTGGCTTTCATTCATTATTTCTCGAAGCTGCAGGCGGTATTCATCCTCATCCATCCCTTCCGGTATTACCGTGTCGATCGCTTTAAGTTCCATGTAAGGATGAAAATACCCGTAAGCAGCAGTTATGATGCTTGCCCTTTGTTGTGAAATAGTGACCAGATATAATTTCCCCGTATCCTGATCAATATAGGCGTTTTCAACAGCTATGAGCGTGCTTAAATCTACTGCCCTGCTTGGCTGCACAATAAAATAGTCAATGCGAATGTATAAACCCAATATAATAAGTGCTGCCAGTATTAATGCAGCTTTAAGAAAACGGTTTTTCTTCAAGTGAAGTATCTCTCTTTCTAGAATGTGTAATATATCATAAAGATACCAAGTGTTATAACAAGTAAACCCCCAAAGCGTAAAACCCATAAATAAATTGGGCTGGGCTCCACATCTTTAACTTTTCTACCAATTCGCAGGTACCAAAATAGCCTGGGATAAAAGACAGATGTTAAACCAACCGCTATAAGCAAAATAGAAAAAAAGATTAATCCGCCAAGGACTTCTTCAACTGAATTGCCCGTAGCCAATACCATAATAGATAATGCATCATTCGTGAATACCATTATTTTATTCTCCAATGCTGGTTCAAAATGTTAAACAAAATATATTAACTAAATTTGGCGATGATTATCTTATATACCTCCGGAGGAACGAGACTGCTAATGTCACCCTTCAGCGCTGCAATCTCCTTAACAATACTTGAGCTTAAATAAGAATATTTACTGTTAGTCATCATGAATAATGTTTCAATTTCCGGCCTGAGTTTTTGATTAACCAGGGCCATTTGAAATTCAAACTCAAAGTCCGATATTGCCCGAAGGCCTTTTATAATTATATCAACCTCTTTTTGCTGGGCATAATCAATTAATAGCCCTTCATAGTAATCTACATCTACGTTTGGAAAAGGTTCAGTTACAAGTTTTAACATTTCGACCCGTTTTTCGATATCAAAAGTAGCAATTTTGCGTGGGTTTTCTAAAACTGCAACGGTAAGATGCTCCATAATCTTGCTCGACCTAATGATGATATCCAGGTGGCCTTTTGTTACCGGGTCAAAACTGCCGGGATAAATAGCTTTTGCCAAGTTGTTACCTCCTTACTGGTTATTTAATAGAACCTAACCCTATTTTTTCTCTATTTTTTCATGATCCCCTTCCTGCTCTCATTTAAAAATACTTGTTCATGATAATAAATTGTGTTAAAATACTACGCGTGACATTTAAGGTGCCGGGAGGGTTGAAGATGGCAAAAGTTTGCGTGGTTTGCAGTAAGAGTAAATCAACGGGTTCGAAGGTAAGTCACTCTAACATCAGAACCAAGAGAAAGTGGAATCCAAACGTTCAGAGGATAAAAATAATACTTAACGGTTCCCCCCGGCGGGTTAACGTATGCACCCGCTGTATTAAGGCAAATAAAATTCAAAGAGCAATCTAACATAACAATATTTATAAAGTACAATTTTGAAGGGAGCAGTCAATTCGGCCGCTCCCTTCATTTTTAATAGAGCTTAATTTGCATGCACGAACCCGGGATTAATCGCGATCCATGAAATACTTCTTGCATTCGTAGACCAAATCAGCAATTTTGCGCTTGGGGCCAAAGGTGTCCATAGGCTCAAAGTTTGTGCAGAGTCGGATACCTGAGTAAGCTTTACCTGCTGCCTCACCCTCTAAAGTGCCAGCTATAACTTCCTTAGACCATGTTTCAAGTTTGGGAATCATTTCGTTGATGAAGCACTGGGTCATCAGCAGTGCCATTTGAGCTTCTTCACTTTCACCCTGGGCCATCATTTTCTTCGCCCTGAGCAGACCACTTTCAGCAGCAAATATTTCCATGGCCATGTCAGCTAAACGGCAAAGCACTTCTTGCTCATTTTTGATATCAGCGCCGAATTTTTGTGCTGCATTACCAGCTACCAGAACAAAAAGGGTTTTCATGTTGTTCAGGTAAAATTCTTCGCGTGCTGGACTCTCTGTGGGAATCACAGCTTCTTTCAGCGGTTTAAGAGCTGCCCCAAGGTTTGCGATAGCTTCCATAAAGGGAACTTCCTGCTTCATTGCTTTGCCCAGCAGGGTTCCGGGAATAAGCATCCTGTTAACTTCGTTAGTTCCTTCAAAAATCCTGTTGATCCGGCTGTCACGATACGAGCGCTCTGCAGGGTATTCCTGACCATAACCATAACCGCCGAAAATCTGGACTCCTTCATCAGCAACGTAGTCCATTGCCTCGGAACACCAAACCTTGGATATTGAACATTCAATTGCATATTC
>SKWE01000233.1 GCA_007129055.1 Syntrophomonadaceae bacterium | reverse complement strand
TTGGTGGAACCGGCGATCTTACTCACCGCAAACTGGCACCAGCACTATACAATATGCACCTCGATGGGCTGCTGCCGGGCCAGTTCCAGATGATTGGCATCGGAAGAAAAGAGAAAAGCGACAGCCAGTACCGTCAAGAACTGGCTGCTTCAGTTGAGAAATATTCTGCTTCATCATGGGATGAAGTAAAATGGGCAGAACTTGAAAACAGGCTGCATTACCAACCGGGCGACCTGCGTGACGACCAGACCTATGAAAAACTGAAAAATAAAGCCGACCATATAAACGGTGAAAGCAGCGATGATTACAATATTCTTTACTACCTGGCGGTTGCGCCACAATTCTTCCCGCTTATTGCTTCCAACCTGAAACGCCATGAAACTACTCCGCTGGGGCATGGTTGGCGCAGGATAATGATTGAAAAACCATTCGGTTACGATTTTAATTCAGCATCGGAACTAAACAGTTCTTTAGCCGCATCCTTCAAAGAAGAAAATATTTTCCGGGTCGATCACTACCTGGGTAAAGAGATGCTGCAAAATATTCTCACCATTCGTTTTGCCAATTCTATATTTGAACCGCTCTGGAATAACCGCTTCATTGATTCTATCCAGATCAGCGCTATTGAAGATGCCGGCATTGGCGACCGCGGCCGCTATTATGACCGGACAGGGGCGATGAGGGATATGTTCCAGAGCCACGTGCTGCAGATGCTGGCAGTAACTGCAATGGAACCGCCTTTACTTAAAGGGACGAACGCGATTAAGGATGCGAAGCTTAAACTGCTGAGAGCTGTTTACCCGGGCGGTGAAGGCAAAGCAGGCAGCGGTATAATCCTCGGTCAATACAGCGGCTACCTGCAGGAAAAAGATGTTGGGCCCCACTCAATAACCGAGACTTACTCAGCTGTAAAACTTGCCATAGACAATGAAAGGTGGCGTGGGGTGCCATTTTACCTGCGCACCGGAAAGATGCTGCATGATAAGCTGGCAAAAATAGTGGTTCAGTTCAAAAAGCCTCCGGATATCTATGACGGAGAAATACGTGAAAAGCTCAGCCACGCTTCAGAAGATCTTGAAAACCTGCTTACCTTGAAGATTCAACCCAAAGAAGGGGTAGTCTTTCAATTCAACATTAAGAAACCGGGAACAGTAGATGAGATAGCCCCGGCGGCAATGGATTTCTGCCAGCCCTGTGCTTACGCTATTAATACTCCCGAGGCCTATGAATACCTCTTAACCGATGCTATGAAGGGAGATCCGGCCCGGTTCACTACCTGGAGCGAGATTGAGACTAACTGGAAACTAACCGACCGCCTCTATTCCCACTTTAAAGATGCCAGGGACCCGGTTCAGATTTATGAACGGGGCAGCAGGGGCCCCGCAGAAGCGGACCAGATGCTTGAAAAGGACGGCCGCCGCTGGTGGGAATCTTAACAGGCAGAGGGAGGGAAAGATTCTTGAAAATATATGATATCTCAATGGAGATTAGTCCTGGTATGGCTGTTTACAAAAACCGGGACGAAAAGAAGCCGGTCTTTGAAACGGTTCGCGATTTTAGCCAGGGCAGCGTCTACGAAACCCGGCTGCAGATGGATCTGCATACCGGGACCCATATTGACATGCCCCTGCACATGGTTGATGGTGGCCCTGATTCAGGATTCTGGCATAAGGGCAGGATCTTCAGCCGCTGCACGGTATTAGATTTTTCACACCTGGATATCGATGCGGTAACCGGCCAGAATTTAAAGTCCAGGGAAACCGCGCTTCAGCCATGTTTCGATCTTTTTGCAAAAGGTCGTTCAATTCTGCTTAAAACAAGGAACTCCATGCAGGAAAGTTTTGATTTCGCCTTTGTTTACCTTCACGAATCGGGAGCGGCGTACCTGGCAGATAAGGAAATAGCAGGTGTGGGAATTGATGCGCTGGGGATTGAAAGAGATCAGCCTGGTCACGAAACGCATAAAAGGCTTTTAAATTCCGGGATTTGGATCCTTGAAGGCCTGCGCCTGGCAGAAGTACCGGAAGGCGATTATATCCTTGCGCTGATGCCCCTGAAAATAAAGGGAGTGGAAGCCCTGCCCGCCCGGGCGATATTATTACCCCCGGATAGTATGGACCTGGCCTGATCAATTCTCGTATGAGTGTGGTTTGAACCCGTTAAATGGTTTATAATAATTTGAGTATTTATAAAAGCGATAAAAGGATGCAACAATAAATGGAGATTACTGCGCTTCACGCAGTGGGCATGGCTGCAGCCATGCTCCTTGTATTTGGCTTAGGGATATACTCGGGGAGTAAAGTTCATAACTCTGTTGATTTTTCGGTCAGCGGGCGCCGGGCAGGTTCATTTTTGGTTATGGGCACTATCCTGGGCACCCTGGTTGGCGGCGCTTCAACAATCGGCACCTCCCAGTTGGCCTATCTCTACGGGTTTTCAGCCTGGTGGTTTACGCTGGGCGGTGGAATCGGGTGCCTGATCATCGCTATTTTCCTGGTTAAGCCGATGCGCGAGACCAGGTTCGAAACCATACCCCGCTTCATATCTTCAAGTTACGGGATAACTGCCGGGGTGATGGCAGCCCTTTTTGTGTCTGTTGGCATGTTTATCAATATTATGCCCCAGGTATTTTCATCCATGGCCCTGCTTTCATCCATGTTTCCGCTTGACCTGCGTCTCGCGGCTGTAATTACGGTTGTAATGGCGGTGTTTTACGTGGTATTTGGCGGAGCATGGGGTACCGGCCTGATGGGGTTCAGCAAAATATTACTGACCACCCTCTGCATGCTGGTTGGCGGCCTGGTCGCGCTATTTCTTGCCGGGGGTGCCGGAAACGTTATAAATCATTTCCCCGCTTATCCCTGGTTTTCACTTTTCGGCCGCGGGGTCAACACTGACCTGGCTGCCGCCTTTGCCCTGATGGTTGGGGTGCTTTCAAGCCAGATCTATTTCCAGGGCGTCTTCTCCAGCCGCGACCTGAAGGCTGCCCGCGGCGGCGCCCTGTTGAGCGCCGTATTAGCCCCGGCAATCGGGCTTGGCGGAATCCTGGTCGGTTTATACATGCGTATGCATTACCCTGACATTAATCCCGCCCAGGCGCTGCCGCTTTTTGTGATCAACCACCTGCCGGCCTGGTTTTCAGGTATAGTACTGGCAACCCTTCTGCTGGCCTCCATCGGCACCGCTGCCGGTTTAACCCTTGGGGTAAGCACCATGCTGAACCGGGATATCTATTTAAGGTTGCGCCCCTATGCTGATGACCGCCGCGTGCTGCTTGTTTTCCGCCTGCTGATCGTCCTTGTAATGTTTCTTGCCCTGCTGATTGTCCTTTTTACCAGCGGCGATGTCTTAATCCTTAACTGGAGCTACCTTTCCCTTGGGCTGCGCGGCGCCACCATCTGCTTCCCGCTTTTTGCCGCCATCTTCCTTAAGGGAAAAATATCGCCCCTGGCCGGGACAGCAGCCGTAATAACCGGGCCGGTGATTGTTATATCCGGAACCATCCTGGGCCTGGGCTTAAACCCCCTTTACCCGGGGTTGGCAGCCAGCTTTCTAATACTATTTATCGACTACTACCGGAACCGCGGTAACGGTAATCATTATGAAGAACAGGAATAACTGAAAGGGGCACTTGATATGGTCAGCCAAAAAGGAAAAACTGAGAGCAACAGGATTGTAATATCGGTTATCGGGC
>SKWE01000049.1 GCA_007129055.1 Syntrophomonadaceae bacterium | reverse complement strand
GTTTCTGTACCGTTTTCGGCAGGGAAAAAACTACCAGGTGATCGCCTGGTTTAAGAATAGTATTGCCTCCCGGGATAATCACTTCATCTTCGCGGACAATTGATCCAATCATCATTCCCCGAGGAAAATGAACATCCCTGATTGCCTTGTTGGCCACTCTTGCGGTGTCAGGTAAAACAAGTTCAAACACTTCTGCCCGATCTCCCTGGACTATTGAAAGGGCCACCACTTCTTCTTGCCTTGTCAGGCGCAGAATATGGGCGGCGGCCAGCATGCGCGGGTTAATCAGGCTATGAATTCCCAGTGTATTATAGACCGAAACATACTGCGGTTTTTTAACTTCGCAGATTATCTTTTTAACCCCGAATCTCTGGGCCAGCAGGGCAGCGACAATATTATTGCGGTCATCGCCGGCAGCTGCAATCACAGCATCCGAAGCCCCCAGGTCTTCCTCTTCCAGCATGGCATACTCTGTCACATCTCCCTGCAGCACCAGGGTATTATTAAGTTCCCTGCTCAGTTCTTCGCAGCGGCTTTCGTCTTTTTCAATAATTTTTACGGTAAAAGGCTGCCGGCTTGCTTCAAGCTGAAGGGCAAGCTGCCTGCCTACCATTCCGCCGCCGAGAATTGTGACCTCTCTTATCTTTGTCTCTTCGTGATGGAGAAGCATGCTTATATCTTTAAGCGATTTGCTTTTACCCAGAAGGTAGATTTTACTGCCCGGGTCGATAATATCATTACCGTCAGGAATAATAAATTTCC
Organism: Syntrophomonadaceae bacterium; assembly: GCA_007129055.1. GTDB lineage: Bacteria > Bacillota > Dethiobacteria > DTU022 > DTU022 > SLQM01. The sequence goes on along the minus strand of SKWE01000049.1, from coordinate 2,935 downwards.
CGTTGGGTTTGCTGATCCCGACAACTATGCTTTCAGAATTCATGGGCAGCTGATGAAGCGGAATCCCGGTTATATCAGCTTCTTCACCAACAGTAACCCCCAGCAGCAATACCTTTCCCTGGGCAAAGTCCTCAATTTCGCTGGCATCGGGAAAATGAAGCATCTTGGAAATCTCAGTAGCCGCAACCTGCTCGGGGTTAATTACATTGTTGATTCCAAGCTTAGATGGGTTAAGCCCAAAGTTTTCATCTATATGCTCGGGGTTCCGGATACGGCAGACTATACGGGGCACGCCATACTGGTTGGCAAGGATGCAGGCAATTATGTTTACCTCGTCCAGATCGGTAACGGCAATTAGCATATCGGCATTTTTTACACCGGCCAGCTCCAGGGCAGCAGCGCTGGCTCCATTGTTTTCAAGGACCATTACATCCAGTGATTCCTTGAAGCGTCTTGCTTTCTCTTCCCTTTTTTCTATAACTACTACATCCTGGTGATGTTCTGAAAGATTGTAGGCCAGCTGGTAACCAACACCGCCGCCACCGACAATGATTATGTGCATTTACTATGCTGCTCCTTTGGTAACAGGCTCTTTAAATCCATCCCAGTTTGTGCAAATTCTTGTTATCGCCAATAGCCACTATTAAGTCATTTTCTTCGACAAGATCTCCCGCTATAGGTGAAATATTTGTTTTACCGCCATTATTTCGCCGAAGGGCGATAACAGATATCCCGTGAAGGGCTCTTAAGTTAAGTTCCAGCAAGCTTTTACCAACCATTTCAGCCGGCGCTGTAATTTCTACTACGCTGTACTCATCAGAGAGTTCGATCATATCAATAATGGTCGGGGCAATCAAACTACGGGCAATCTTATGACCCATGTCGCGTTCCGGGTAAACTACCCGGTTAACCCCGATCTTATCCAGCACTTTCCCGTGTAGATCAGTCTGTGCCTTGGCCACTATATACCTGGCTTCCTTTTCAATCAAAAGAATTGCAGCCATAATACTGGCCTGCACATCAAAGCCGATAGCCAGGACTACAGCATCAAAATCCCTGATCCCGATGGCCTTAAGTGCGCTCTCAGAGGTGGCATCGGCAACTATTGCATCTGTTACCTCGCTGCTGATATCCTGGATTAAAGCCTCGTCCTTATCGACTACCAGTACATCATGGCCTGCCTTATCAATAGTGCGCGCAACACTTTCCCCAAATCGGCCGGCACCGATTACCAAAAAAGACTTTTTCAATTGCTTAACCTCCATCAGGTATATTTCTAACCTATTAAAACATGTTCTTCCGGGTAATGCAAAACACCTGCCTGTTTACTCCTGGCCAGGGCAAACATCAGGGTAAGCGGTCCAATTCGACCGACAAACATGGTAAAGATCAGGGCAGCCTTGCTGGCGCTGCTAAGTTCAGGGGTAATGCCCCTGCTCAGGCCAACGGTGCCGAATGCTGAGAACGCTTCAAATAGCAGAGCGCTGAATTCGTGATTTTCAAAAATGGTCATAATAAAAGTTGCTGTAAAAACAAGTCCGGCGGCTGCTGTGATAATTGATATTGCTTTCATAACCTGGTTAAAGGAGAAAACCCGGGAAAAAACAACCGGCTCCTTGTGGCCCCGGACCATATTGACAAAGGTAAAGAAGACTATGCCAAAGGTAGTGGTTTTAATGCCGCCGCCGGTTGAAGTTGGCGAAGCGCCGATAAACATGAAAACCATGATGATCAGGATAGTCGGGTACCTTAAAGCTGATGTATCAAGAACATTAAAACCGGCCGTGCGCGGCGTTGCCGCGGTAAAAAATGCAGTAAAAAGTTTGCCCCCCAGAGGGAGGTTGCCCATGGTGGCCGGGTTGCTGTACTCGAGTGATAAAACCAGGATTGTGCCGCTGATTAGCAGCACTGCCGAGATCATTAGAACCAGGCGGCTGTGCAGTGAAAGCCGCTCTTTAAACCTGTAATGCCGAACTAATTCAAGAATGACAGTAAACCCGAGGCCACCGATAATGAAAAGCGCCATAATCGTGCCATTGACCAGGTAGTCGGTTGGGAAGCGCGACAAACTGTCGTAGCTGCCAAAAAGATCGAATCCGGCATTACCAAATGCAGAAATCGCGTGAAATAGGGCAAAATATAAACCCTGTCCAAAGCCTAACAGGGGAATAAAGCGAAACGACATGGCTATAGTACCAAGCAGGATAAATAAGAGCGCCATTTTTGCCACAGTCAAAACAAGCCTGAGCAGGCCGGCAATTGAATCCTGGTTTAGTGCTTCTTTCACCAGCAGACGATCACTTAAAGTAATTTTTTTGCCCAGGAAGATAAAGATCAGGGTGGCCATGGTCATAAAGCCAAGAGATCCGCAAAAGATTAAAACCATGATCACTACCTGACCCAGGGGGGTATAGAAATTGCCTGTGTCAACTACTACCAGGCCGGTTACACAAACTGCTGAAGTTGCTGTAAAGAGGGCATCAATGTAAGCCATGCTGCCATCTTCTGTCATCGGGGGAAGCGAAAGAAAAGCTGATCCGCCCAGGATAAGCCCTATAAAACCCAGGGCCATTACACGTGCAGGATTTAGCTTTCTTGATCTGCCTGTCACTAAGATCATCTCCAGCCTTGCTGCAAGCCTCAGTAAATTTGGCTAACTCACATTACAATTCTAATCCTACTCCTGTTTTATCTATTTTACAACTGCCTTTAGAATCACCCTGAAAGCGGGTGCAGGCTTGCTTTGCGGATTACGGACATGGTATTATTAGTCATAATTTATCAATACGACGGAGGTAAGAAATGGCACTAGCAAAAATAGTAGTTGCGCTTGGTGGCAATGCTTTACAAAAAAAGGGTTCTCCAGCCACTGCCGAGGCCCAGCTGGCAGTAGTCCAGGAAACAGTAGAATATCTTGCAGAAATGAGTAAAATGG
>SKWE01000264.1 GCA_007129055.1 Syntrophomonadaceae bacterium | reverse complement strand
TCAACATTTTCTGCTCCCAGGCTGCGGGCCTGTTCATTTGCTTCCGGCCGAATATCTAAAGTTTTAACCTTGGCCCCCAGGCGTTTGGCTGTTGCTATGGACTGCAGACCCGCCACTCCCGTGCCAACTACCAGGAATTGCGCGGGGTTAATAATCCCAAATGATGTGGGCATCATGGGAATAAACCTGCCGAGATGGTTGGCGGCAAATATGACTGCTTTATAACCGGCAACGGTACTCATCGAAGTTAGGGAGTCCATCTGTTGTGCTCTTGATATTCTTGGGATACCATCGAGGGTAAAACTGGTTATTCCTCTTCTGGCCATTATTTTAAGGCCATCGTGATTGACAGAGTGCGCGGGATGAAGAAAGCTGATCAGAACACAGTTTTCAGGAAACATTTCTGCTTCATGCAGGCCTGCTTCTTCATTAAGCCTCGGTTCTTTTACCTTAAGGATAATATTTGCTTCACTGTAGATGCCCTTTGCGTCATCCATTATCTCCGCGCCTTTTTCGCTGTACATTTCATCATCAATGTATGCCCCTTTTCCGGCTCCTGACTGAACCAGCACTCGGGCTCCCGATGCAACCATCTTTGCTACTGTATCCGGAACAGCAGCAACCCTTTTTTCACCGGGCATTATTTCCCGGGGAATTCCTACAACAACTTTGTCCAATTGCACAGCAAACACCCCCGTTTAGTTTGTACGGAAAAAAATCTTCCGCTACTGATGTGGAAACCTTAAGCTCTTTTATCCTGAGCTTTTTAAATCAATTGTAAAGTTCATTTATTTGATTTGATTATATCAGAGTTTCCAAAAGGTTAAAACCATTTGAGAATAACTGCCGCTTATAGTAAGATTAAAGCACAATTTGTGCCAAAATATGAATAAAGCAAGACAGCAGGGAGGTTGTTAAATGATCCTGGTAACAGGAGCGGCCGGTAAAACAGGCCAGGCAGTTTTAAGGGCGATCCAAAAAAGAAACGTTGCTCTGCGGGCATTAGTTCGTAACCAGGAGCAGGCAGAATCGTTATTGAAATATGGAATTAGTGATGCTGTTATTGGAGATTTAACTTCACTGGAATGTTTAAAAGAAGCGATGAATGGTATCAACTCCGTTTATCACATCTGTCCAAACATGCACCCGGCGGAAGAAGAGATTGGGCGACTGATGATATCGGCTGCCCGGGAGAATAATGTTGAAAAGTTTGTTTTTCATTCCGTACTTCACCCACAAACCGAAAAAATGCCTCACCACTGGCAGAAGTTGCGAGTTGAAGAAGCACTTTTTGAATCGGGGCTCGATTTTGTTATCCTGCAGCCAGCACCCTACATGCAAAACATTTTAGCCTTCAAGGATGTTGTTATCAACGAAGGGGTTTACCGTATCCCCTATCCTCCCCAGGCCCGGACGAGCCTGCTGGATTTGGGAGATCTCGGGCAGGCAGCATCAGCTGTTTTAACTGATCCTGGTCATAGCAATGCAGTATATGAAATCGTTGGAACAGGCCCCTTAACCCAAGAGGAAATAGCAGGATCTATTGGTCGACACCTGAATAGGGTGGTCAAAGTTGAGGAAGCGCCCCTGGATCAATGGCGGCTACAGGCGAAGGAACTGGATATGGATACATACCAGCTGGAAACCTTATCATCCATGTTTGAATACTATGCAAATTATGGGCTTACGGGTAATAGTAATGTTTTGCAAATGTTGTTGGGGCGTTCTCCAAATAGTTTAGATGATTTCATCAGGCGTGAGTTTATTTAATACCCGGCACAGGATGGAGGTAAAGCAATGTATTTAACTAACCTGGATAAGACTGAAGAAGTTGATATCACTCCTCCCGAATTAAAAGGCAAAGGCAGGGCTACTGTTCGCTGGCTGCTTGGCGAGCCGGAAGGAGCTCCGAATTTTGAGATGCGCTATTTTTCCCTGGCAGGAGATATTGCGACTGAGTGGCATAGCCATGAATGGGAACACCAGGTTTTTGTTGTCAAGGGTAAAGGAATATTTAAAAGCGAAGCAGGGGAGGTACAGCTGCTGCCAGGGAGCGCTGTCCTGGTTGCACCGGGGGAACAGCATCATTTTATCTGCCCCGGTGAGAATTTTGATTTTATTTGTGTTGTCCCAAAAGGGACGAGAACCTGTCATGTTGGTGAGAAAAAGTGATTTATAAATAATAGATTGCTTCAGTTTATAAGGCAACCATACGGATTATTATTATCAGCTGATATATACAGTGCCAACCGCCTACATTGATCAATATATTGACCTGGTTTTTGATGACATTATAAACACTTTTCAGTTTATACCTTTTAGCCAATAAAAAAAGTTGCAATTTTTTTTACGAATAAGAAGGAAATCAGAACTTTTTGTTGAAGAGAAAAAAATCACAAGCGAATATTGCGAATGAACCCTGTGGGAGAGTTCCGTTTAACGGACGCCGAAGGAGCAACCACCCGCCTGGCGGGCGGCTGGGAAACTCTCAGGCACTAGTACCATTGGGGGATGCACCTCTGGAGAGCGCCCGCTTTTGCGGGGCACCGACGGGGAAAGCCTCTTAGCTATATAAGAGAGCAATCTCTCAGGTATCAGGGACAGAGTATAAGCCGCAGGGCTTGCTCTGTCCTTTTTGTTTTACTGCTTAAATAATTAAAAGAAAGGAGGATGGTTGAAAGTGAGTGAAGCAAAAAAAACACCATTCTACGAAAAACATCTGGCATTGGAAGGGAAAATTGTCGATTACAGCGGCTGGCTACTGCCTGTGCAGTATCAAAAAGGGCTGGTTGAGGAAGTTCATGATACCCGCAAAAGGGCAACAATTTTTGATGTTTCGCACATGGGAGAAATTACTGTAGAAGGCAAGGATGCCGAAGCATACCTGCAAAAATTACTGGTTAACGATATATCGGACTTACAAGATAACGCCATCAGGTACAGCCCTGTTTGTTACCCTGACGGTGGCGTTGTTGATGACATCCTGGTTTACCGTATAAATGGTGAAAGTTTTTTCCTGGTAGTTAATGCCGCCAACACGGATAAAGATTTTGACTGGTTCCAGGAGAATCTCTTTGGAGATGTCAAGCTTAAGAACCTTTCACCCGAATATGCCCAGATTGCATTACAGGGGCCGAACAGCCTGGATATTTTGCAGCAGTTGACCGATACACCGCTGGCGGAGATGAAGAACTATCATTTCTTACCGGAAGTAATTGTTGACGGTTTAAACTGTATTGTTTCCCGGACTGGCTATACCGGCGAAGACGGTTTTGAGATCTATTGTAATAATGATGGTGCTGAAAAACTCTGGGACGCGGTTTGGGAAGCAGGTCGTAAGTACGATTTAAACCCGGCCGGGCTGGGCGCCCGTGATGTCCTGCGCCTTGAAGCATCGATGCCGCTATACGGTCATGAAATGTCTAAAGAACTAACTCCACTGCAGGCCCGTCTTGACCGCTTCGTGTCGCTTGACAAAGGGGTAGATTTCAATGGCAGGGAAGCGCTTCGGAAGCAAAAGGCTGAAGGCATGGACAGGATGCTTTACGGGCTTGAGATGCTGGAGAGAGGAGTGCCCCGTGAAGGTTACCCTGTGCACCATGAAGGCAAGGAAATTGGCTGGGTCAGCAGCGGATCTTTTTCGCCGACCCTGGACAAGTTTATTGCCATGGCATTTCTCGACCCGGAAGTTATGAAAACAACC
>SKWE01000222.1 GCA_007129055.1 Syntrophomonadaceae bacterium | reverse complement strand
TTCTCAAATCCGGGCAGCATCCCCAAAAGGGGCAGGCTGTTGTATTCCGGAAATACCACCAATCTTGCCTGTTGGTCTACTGCTTTTTTTACCTGTCGGTGCATTTCATCGGCAAAGTGCAGGGGGCTTTTCGATAGTTTCAGTTCTAGCTGCAAAGCCGCAACCCTGATCTCACGCCGGGGATCCCGGGGGATGACCTCTTCCCCCCAGGGAAGAGATTGATCCAGATGCGCTGCAACACGGGAAGGACGACAGTTCCAGACCATGTAACGCCTGTATAGTTTTTCAAGAAAACTATCTAATGCCATAGCTTAAGATCCCTCCCTGTATATTTCACTGTAGGCCGGCGGGTTGAGCAGCTTGAGCAGTGGATATTTCTCTATCAGTTCCCTGCGCGCCGCTTGATCAAGATCAGCTGTTACCTCCGCTGTATGAGGGTAGCCGATTTGAAGGTAGCCACTTTTTCCCGGGGTTATTTCACAGGGACCGATTACAGCCGGGCCAGCGCCAAATTTTTCATCCGCCAGGTTACCGCTTAGCTGGGCCTCAACAGCCCAAAACTGATTCTGCTGCACCTGTGACCACATTCCCGCTGCCCGGCGCCAGCAGTTGGGCCCTTCAGGAAGGGCGCCGCAGTGAATAACAATATCGGCACCCTGCAGTCCGAGGATCCTGCCTGTTTCCGGGTGCCTGGCATCGTTATCGATAAGTATGCCAGCCTTAAAGGGAGGCAGATCGAATAGGGGAAGTTCTTCTCCCCTGCTTAAGCCAGCGCTGCGCTGAAGAGGGGTCAGGTGGGTCTGTTTCTGGCGCAGGCAGGTTTCACCCTGCGGGTTAAAACAGTAAGCTGTATGGTAAAGGGAGTCCATTTCGCTTTCAATTACGGTTCCGGCTGCCATGTAGATGCCCAGTTCCCGGGCTATTCTTCCGTGCAGGTCAAGGTAGGAATCGTTCCAGGCCAGATGCCTTGCCATGTAGGTTTTGAGGGTTTTTAGAAAACTTTCCGCAGTCGGTATAACTCCAGCAGAAATTCCAAGCAGCAGAGAGCTGTATGCGGGAAGAACAGCCAGATCAGCCCTGCTTTTTTTCAGCAGGGCGGTAATATCAGACCGGTAGTTTTCAAGACTGCTTAGATTGATTGAAGCAAGAGAAAGGGCAGTTACCCGCATCTTGATCTCTCCTTTAACCCATTTTAGCAATTCTTTCTGCCAGGGCAGAGGCCATTTTTCTTGTTCCTGTATTTCCGCCAAGGTCGGCCGTAAGCAGTTTTCCTTCTTTGTAATGCTCTGCAAGCGCTTTTTCAATCCGATCTGCTGCATTACCTTCACCCAGGTGGTGAAGCATGAATATCGCGGAGAGAATCATCGCCGTGGGGTTAGCCAGATCTTTTCCTGCAATATCCGGAGCGCTGCCGTGGACCGGCTCAAAGAGGGATACCTTCTCACCGATGTTTATGCCGGGCGCTAAACCAAGGCCCCCTATTAAGCCTGCGCAAAGATCGGATAGTATATCGCCATATAGATTAGGTGCTACAAGCAGATCAAACTGGTGAGGGTTTATCACCAGCTGCATGGCTGCATTGTCGACTATAACATCGTTAAATTCAATTCGCGGGTACTCTTTTGCCACCAGGCGAACCGAGTCAAGAAAAAGACCGTCGCTTAACTTTAAAATATTGGCCTTGTGCACAGCAGTAACTTTTTTTCGCCCATATTTTAAAGCATAATCGAAGGCAAAGCGGGCAATTCTTTCTGAGGCCCGGCGGGTTATGATTTTTATGCTTTCGGCTGCATCGCTGCCAACCATGTGCTCAACACCCGAATATAGGTCTTCCGTGTTCTCACGAACTATCACCAGGTCAATATCCCTGAAAAGGGATGAAACCCCGGGAAGGCTTTTCACCGGGCGCAGGTTGGCAAAAAGGGTTAGTTCCTGGCGCAGGGTAACGTTAATACTGCGAAACCCCGATCCGACAGGGGTAGTAAGGGGGCCCTTCAGGCCTGTTCCATTCTTTTTAAGTGACTGAATGACCGAATCCGGAAGGGGTGTGCCCTGTTCTGCAATTACGTCCTGGCCCGCTTCAACCTTTTCCCAGTTGATTTTGACTCCTGCTGCTTCAATAACTTCCAGGGTTGCTGCTGTGATTTCAGGGCCGATGCCGTCGCCCTGGATCAGGGTTACCCTGTCTGTTTTCATCTTCCGTCTTCCTTTCTCCGTATGTTAAGCTATTTTTATTATATACGATCGGTTATTTTCTGCCAGAAGTGATCTACCTGCTCCGAAGTTTTAGCCAATGTTCCGCTGTTATCAATAACTGTATGGGCATGCTTTTTTTTCTCCTCGATAGGCATCTGCGCCCTGATACGCATTTGGGCATCTGAAAGGCTCAGCCCGTCGCGCTGCTGCAGGCGGGCAAGTTGGATTTCTTGCGGCACGTAGACAAGCAGAATATGGTCGACCAGTTTCTGCATGCCTGCTTCAATCAACAGGGGAATATCGTAAACCAGTATGGCGTTAGGATCCTGCTTCTTTATTTCTTCTGACAGCGATAAAAAACGTGATCCTACCCAGGGGTGGACAATCTTATTCAGTTTTTCCAGCATCCGGCGGTCTTTAAAAACCGCGCTGCCCAGTTTTTCACGGTCAATACTCCTGTCGGGAAGCAGTATTGACTGGCCCAGCCAGTTAACGATTTCCTGCCAGGCCGGTTGATCCGGTTCAACCGCTTCGCGGGCCAGTTTGTCGGCATCAAGAATGTGGGCGCCTTTGTCTTCGAGCATTTTGGCTACCGTGCTTTTTCCGGAGGCTATGCCGCCGGTTAGGCCAATTATTTTCATGAATTCATCATACCCCTTGATAGATTATATTTGCTGAACTTCAACAATTTAGTTTTTGACAGCGGGGGCAGAAGTAAGTGCCGCGGCCGGCAACAACGGTTTTTTCGATCGGTGTGCCGCAGCGGCATTTTTCGCCCTTCCTGTTATATACATTAAGCCTGGACTGAAAGTCGCCCAGGGCGCCGCTGGCGTTACGGTAATCGCGAAAGGTTGTTCCGCCAAATTCTATCCCTTCGGCCAGGACGGCCTGAACTTCATCGTAAAGCTTCCCCGTTTCTTCGCGGCTTAGCGTTCCGGCAGCAGCAGAAGGGTGAACACCGCAGCGGAACAGGCATTCATCGGTATAGATATTGCCCATACCGGCAGCAAAACCCTGGTCAAGCAGCAGGGCTTTTAATCCGCGGCGTTCTTTTTTACTGACCAGGTTAATAAACTCGTCGCGGCTAAGTTCATTAACTATGTCGGGGCCGATATTTTTTAGAACCACTGATTCCAGCTCTTCATTGTTGCAAACCAGCCAAAGCCTGCCAAAACGGCGCATATCAGAATAGTAGAGGGCAGAACCGTCTCTAAAGGGCAGGGATATTCTTAGGAACCGCTCTTCCCTGATCTTGTCTTTTTCCAGATAGACCAGGTTCCCTGTCATCCGCAGGTGAACCACAAGAATTCCGCAATCCAGGTTAATTAACAGGTACTTTCCCCTGCGCCCAAGGCCGGTTATTTTACGACCGGCAAGGCTTGAAACGAATTCTGCGGGGGCCGGGCAGGCAATGGTAGTTGGCATGTGCAGCAGGGGTACGGCAAAGGTTTTACCGACAATTATCGGTTCAAGTTCGCGCCGTATGGTTTCTACTTCGGGCAGTTCG
>SKWE01000076.1 GCA_007129055.1 Syntrophomonadaceae bacterium | reverse complement strand
GACCAATAATACAGCAGAGTTCTCCAGGGTGGATGGCCTGTCTGTAGAAAACTGGATTAACCGTGAATAGTGTAATTACAATATTTCAGTTGCTCTCACATCTAACCCGGAACGGTCTTAGCAGCTAGATTCATTTATCAAGCGGAAAAAGATCATATCCTGATTGACAGGCAGGTCCGTCACTGGCTAGCATTAATTTTTCTTCCGGGATGAAAACCAGGGCAGACTGCGTAAGCGAATCAGATTCGCCGGCAACATTATGGCGGCAGATGCTATATGGATAGTTTGCATGGTCGCAGAGTATTTCCTTGCAGTATTCAAGATCGATCTTTCCTAATCTGTTTTCCAACAATTGTCTCATTCTACCGCTGCGAATATGTGTATTAGAACGTCTGACCTTAGGTTTGATCTCGTACTGGCGGAGCAGATCGTCTTCATAATGGTTGGCATGCGCATGAATAGCTGTAATATATGTGATTCGTTCCCGAATACCCGTTGCCTCTATATTAAACCCTCCATAGTTATTGGCAACTATGAAATTAAAGCCGCTGGCTCTTGGAATGTTAAGCAAAGTGTGAACGGCATCATTTAAGTTCTTGCCATTTAGAACTTTACGAATCATAAGCGGTACCGGTAGGCCGGTCTTTTCGTCAATAGCTTTCAGCGTACTCCAGATCAATGTTAAACCGTGTTCGTTAATGCCTGCGCCTCCGGTTACGCCGGGATGGGTAAGCATAATAGTTTTTGCATCTTTTGAATCTGCAGGGGTTAGCCTGATGATCACCGGGAAAAAGAGTTCGTTCATATCCCAGCCCTGCCCAAGATAGGTTCTGCCGTCAGAAGTAGCCCTGCCTGTGCCGAGGAATAGAGTACATCCGTTAACCTGATCAACCAGTTCGTTGTAAAAGGACATTTCGTCATAACAATTCATAAAAAATATTTTTTCAAAGGCCAGTTCGGCCCCTTCGGAAATCCCTTCCATCTCCTGAATCAGCTCAGGTGCATATTGTTGTGTGCTGTCTATGAAACGGCTGGTTATCCCCACAATGCTGCGTTCAGTTGCTGAAGGAAGAGCATTGGTGTGGCGCTTAACAAGTCTTTGATAGAGTTCTTCAATCGATTTCTTTAGCGTTTTACCATGCTGCAGGCCTATTTCGTGTGGTGTGCCGTTAAAATCATAACAATTGATCATCTGGTATTGCCCCTTTGCATATAGTCCAGCCTGAAAAATAGCTGTTTAGAAAAATTTCATCTGTTCAACGTATTCATCGAATTGCTCTAAAAACTCTTCTGACTGGTCAGGGTTCCGGGATAAGTATTCAAGAATAATTGCCTGTAGTAGAAACATAATTGCACAGCCCGGATCAGTAAAAGAAGTATACTGCTGAGGGACTACAAGAATCTGGTTGCAAAATGCTTTTAAGGGTGACATTATACTGTCTGTAATACCGATTACCATAGCGCCTTTATTACGAAAAACCTCACCCAGGGCTAATAATTTTTGTGGGTAGCGGGGAAAGGATAACATTATGACAACGGTGCCGCTGCAGCAATTTAATAGATCATTGTAAACGTCCATACTATCTTTATTTATTATGGTTACATTTTTTTTCACTTTCCCAAGATTATAGCCGAAGAACTGGGCCAGGTAGCTGGCCGAGTACAGGCCGACGATAATAACCTGGTCCGCCGAATATATTTTTTCGGCAACAAATTCAACATCTGCTACTTTAATACTTTCCAACAGTTTAGAAATATTGCGCTGATCGTTTTTGACAACAGTTTCGATGATGTTAAACTGTTTGAGTTCTTCGCCCTTGTAGGTGTGACGAATATTTTCATAGGCTTTTAATTCGTATTGAACAATTTGCTGAAATTCCTCAAGCATTTCTGGGTAACCATTATAGTCAAGATAAGTCGTAAGCCTGACAACTGTTGCCTCACTGACGCGCGCTGCCCTCGCTACCTGCGAGATCGTCTGAAAGGCAACAGTTTTATAATTTCCGATTAAATACTTGGCAAGTTGAGTCTGTTTCGGAGATAGGCCTTCGCTTTTTTCTTTAACCCGCTCAAAAAAAGAATGATTGCTCTCCAAAATATAACCTTCCCTCTAAATCAGATTATCCGGCCAGATCTACGCCATCTTTAAAAACAATTTCTATACCTGTTAACAAACTGTCAAGACTTTTTTCCAAACTACCTTCAACAATAACCAGATCAGCCAGCTTGCCACTTTCCACGGAGCCAACCATGTCCTCAATGCCCAGCGCTTTTGCAGCCAGCAAGGTTCCACATTGAATCGCTTCAAGCGGATTTAAAAAGCCCTCTTCAACAAATAAAACCAGTTCCATTGCATTCTTACCGTGATAATTATAGTTCGTACCGGCGTCAGAGCCAAAAACAACTGTTACTCCGGCATTAAAAGCCCGTCTCAGGCATTTTGCCCTGGTTTCTCTCGACCGGTTGTTCTTTTCTATAATAAAAGGTGGAACTCCTTTTTCAATACCGTTTTTTAACATATGGTGGCCGGCAACAAAAGTAGGAACAAGATAGATTCCTTTCTCAATCATCATTTCGATGGCATTATCGTCGATAAAGCTGCCGTGTTCTATAGTGTTCACTCCGGCTTCGATTGCATTAATTATGCCCTGGTTGGCGTGGGCATGCGCGGCAACTTTTATTCCAACCTTTTGCGCCTCTTCAACTATGGCTTTAATTTCATCTACGCTAAACTGTACTGTGCCCGGATCCCCGCCAGGGTTCATGAACGCTCCGGTAGCCATAACCTTAAGAAAATCAGCCCCCGCCTTTATTTGCAGCCTGGCTGCTTTGCGAGTTTCATCTACCCCGTCGGCTTCATAGTACATTCCCTTAAAATAATTATTGCCGGCAGCGGTCATGCTGATAATCTGCCCGCTGGTAAGAATCCTCGGTCCTTTAAACCATTTGCTGTTAATTGCTTCCTTTACAGCAAAATCTATATGGTTGACACTTCCGGCATTCCTGACAGTAGTAACGCCACTTTTAAGAGTGGCCTGCATATCAGATAGAGCACGCAGCGTTCTCAGTTTATCGTCAATCAGGTTTTCTTCATACGTATTAGCTAAACCGTGTAAATCCATATGAATATGGCAATCAATCAATCCCGGTATGATTGTCTTTCCAGTGACATCAACTATTTCTGTCCCTGGCGGTATTCTAATATCTTCCGCCTTCCCTGCAGCATGAATTTTGTCGTTATCAATAATCACCGCTGCGTTGTCAAGGGGTGGTTTTCCTGTTCCATCAATTAAGGTTGCGCCAATAAGTGCTTTTTTCATGTTTACATCCTTTATAATGCCGGGGCAGGGCAGTTACACCCTGCCCCCGACGAATAGGTCTAAAAATCTACATTATGCATTTGTGCATTACCGATTGGATCAAGGACAAACCCGGTAACACCTTTGCGAACTACAGCTGTATAATCACTGTGAGCAATGTTGATGATTGCTACGTCACGGTGAATTATTTCCTGCATCTGCTTGTAATATACTTCCTGTTCAGCGCGGTCGTATGACTTTAAAGCCTGATCAGCAAGTTCCTTAAGTTCGGTTGTGTCGTAGTTATGCCTGGCTCCGTCTATAACCAGGGCCTGGAGGAAATTGCTGGGGTAGGGAATATCATACCAACCCATGGTTGCGAATTGATGCTCATATGCCTGAACCATGGGG
>SKWE01000103.1 GCA_007129055.1 Syntrophomonadaceae bacterium | reverse complement strand
TGTGTTGCCGCCATGGCCAGAAGGTACCGATTGCCAAGTTTCCTGGCCGGTTCATAGTCTGACTCCAAACTGGGCGACCTTCAGGCAGGTCAGGAACGGACGCTTACCCTCATGGCTGCAGCGTTGGCAGGTGCCAACATGATATACGGCCTGGGGATGGTGGAACTGGGAATGACCATGGATTTAGGCCTTTTGGTTGCTGATAATGAATTTGTAAAAATGATCAGGCGCATGTTGGATGGTGTGCCCGTCAATGATGAAACACTTGCCGTGGATACCATTCGGGAAGTAGGCATTGGCGGTGAATTTGTCACTCACCAGCATACTTTTGATTACTTTAAAAGCAATCAGTCGGGAAGTTCTTTAATCGATCGTAACACACGCGGTGTCTGGCAGGATGAGGGCGGTAAAGATATGCATACGCGGTGCAATGAGTTTGCAAAAGAGATTTTGGATACTCATCAACCTGAGCCTTTACCTGAGGGGACATCTCAAACCCTGCGCGATATTGTTGCTGAAGCTGAAAAAGAATTTGCTTAAAAGACTGTGGGGGAAGCTAAGCTTCCCCCACTTTTTAAAATAGACTAACTGAAGCCTGTTATTGAAATATTTAAAGGAGGGTTTTAAAATGAATATTGGCCTGATCTATTACTCGAATACCGGAAATACCAGGACTGTTGCCGATAAACTGGACAAGAAACTAACTGAAAAAGGGCATAATGTAACCGTGGAAGAAATTACAATTACCGGTGACACGCCTGCTCAACCGGGCAAATTTGAACTTACAAATATACCGGATCCGGGCAGCTATGATGCAGTAATTTTTGGCGCTCCCGTCCAGGCTTTTTCTCTTAACCCGGTGATGAAAGCATATATGGAACAGTTGCCGCACCTGGATGAAAAGAAAGTTGCCATATTTGTAACTAAACAGCTGCCGCTATTAAAGGTGGGCGGTACAGGCTCTATTTCAATTATGAAAAAGGCTTCTGAATCAAAAGGGGCAAAGGTTGTAGCCAGCGAAATAGTTGTCTGGGCAGAAAAGAAACGTGAACAGTCTATAAAGAAATGTGTAGATAGTATTACCAACGCATTTTAGATTGAGAGCTGGTGAAAGAGGTGAAAGGCTATCATAACCGGGGAAGAAAAAAAGAATTCTGAACGTTTTTTACAGGCTTTCTCATCTATTGAGCATGAAATGAAGCGGATTCTTAATCTTAAAAATCACCCTCGTTTTTTTGAGTTGATTGATAAAAGTGCACGGGTCAACCCGATTATTGAGCGTTACCGCTTTGACTTAAAAGAATATGGAGAACTGCGCAACGCTATAGTGCATGACCGCTCCGGTGGCGAAATTATTGCGGAACCTAATGATTATGCAGTTTCACATATTGAACAGATAGCTCATCTTCTGCTTGAGCCACCAAAGGTGGCGCCGCTCTTCTTAAAAGAGGTTTTATCCCTTTCCGCCAGTGATCCCATATCAAGGGCGATCAGGGAGCTAAGCCGCATGTCCTATACCCAGGTTCCTGTCTTAGGTAACGGTGAAACAATTTGTTTGCTTACGTCTAATATGATTGTAAAGTGGATGGGCTTAAGCCTGGCCGACGATACTTTTGATATCAGCGCTACTACCTTGCAGGCGGTAATAAAAAAGGTAGGCCATGAAAATAATTACGAGGTAGTCTCAGTTAACCATTCACTAATTGAGATTCCTGATTTATTCTACCACTGGCAGCAGCAGGGTAAAAAGCTGGAAGCCGTCCTGATTACACAGAATGGCAAACTATCCGAAAAACTCCGGGGCATTATAACCAACCGGGATCTGCCCCTGGTTCATAAAGCCCTGGAACAGATTGATGATGAGTGATATGATGCTAAATTCACTGAATCAATAAGGCCAAAAAGTATTTTTAAGATTGTCGCTATATTGAGATAAACCAGCAGGTTACCAAACCCCGATATCAGTATACACGTTTTCTATACTTGACATGGTAAAAGAAACAGCTTAATATATGAGCATAGGTTCATATGTTCATTTGTTTTTAGGAGGTGCGGCCATGAGCAATCCGGGTAAAGACCAGGTTCAGTGCGATTGTAACGTTATTCATGAGGAGGTTGTTAAACGGGTCAGGGCAAAAATGCCCGAAGAAGAAACACTTTACGACCTGGCCGAGTTTTTTAAGGTTTTTGGTGACTCATCCAGGATAAAAATCATCTGGGCCCTTTTTGAAGAGGAAATGTGTGTATGCGATATTGCTTACCTTTTAAACATGACCCAGTCTGCAGTATCGCACCAGCTGCGGGTGTTAAAACAGGCGCGCCTGGTCAAACCACGCAGAGAGGGTAAGAATATGTTTTATTCTTTGGACGATGAACATATAGCAGCGATATTCAAAGAAGGCTTAAACCATATAGCCGAATAATTATAAACCGAGGTGACATAAAAGATAATGAGCTACAGCAGCGCTGATTGCAGAGCAGAAAACGGTTGTGACTGCAGTCCTGATCTAAATTTGAAAAAATTAATTGTAACTCCCAAAATTGCCCTGTACATCATAGGTTCGATATTTTTTATTGCAGGCCTCCTCGTAAGATTTTCCACTGGAACAGGTATATTGTTGTTCACTGCCGCTTACCTGATCTATGGAGGACCGGTTTTAGTCAGAGCGGCAAAAAATATTGCCAGGGGAAAGGTGTTCGATGAAAATTTCCTGATGGCTCTCGCTACTCTCGGTGCTTTTGCTATCGGGGAATATCCCGAAGGGGTAGCAGTAATGATTTTTTACCAGGTTGGAGAAGCATTCCAGGATCATGCTGTGAACAGTTCGCGCAGCTCAATTAAAAAGCTGCTTGATATCCGCCCCGAGTATGCAAACCTGAGCGTGGCAGGGCAGACCAGGAAGGTTGCTCCTGATCAGGTCAAAGTTGAAGATCTGATCATTGTCGGCCCTGGCGAAAGGGTCCCGCTTGATGGTGTTATTACTGATGGCAGCTCAGCGCTTGACCTGTCAGCCCTTACTGGTGAATCGCTGCCCAGGGATGTTGCCAGTGGTGATGAAATACTCTCAGGTTCTGTCAATAAAACCGGGCTATTAAAAATCAGGGTAACAAAAATTTACAGGGAGTCCACTGTTAGCAGAATTCTTGACCTGGTGGAAAATGCTTCAGCCAGGAAAGCGAAAACTGAGAAGTATATTACCCGTTTTGCTTCGTATTATACGCCTTTCGTTGTTTTGGCCGCTTTTCTGTTGGCTGTGGTTCCTCCGGTGATAATACCCGGTGAAGAATTTTCCACCTGGATCTACAGGGCCCTCGTATTCCTGGTAATATCCTGCCCCTGTGCACTGGTAATATCCATTCCACTCGGATTTTTCGGCGGAATCGGCGGAGCTTCAAAAAAAGGGATACTGGTAAAAGGTGGTAATCACCTTGAAGCTCTCAGCGCAGCGGATACTGTAATATTCGATAAAACAGGCACTTTAACTGAAGGAGCTTTTAATGTAAAGCGAACTGAACCGTCAGACCCTTACAGTGATGAAGATCTGCTGCTTTTCGGGGCTGCTGCTGCTTACTATTCATCTCATCCTGTTGCTAAATCTATATTAAAATTGCGTGGCCATGCAGTAAGCGAGAGGGACCTTGAAGATTGCCGGGAATATCCGGGACAGGGGGTAGGTGTATCTTACCGGGGTCACATAGTCCTGATGGGGAATGCGAAGCTAATGCA
>SKWE01000128.1 GCA_007129055.1 Syntrophomonadaceae bacterium | reverse complement strand
TTAGAAGTAGTTCATGGGGTTGTAGCGATGGTCGGCGCCGCCACTGGGATAATAGCGCACGGGAGGCTTATTATATTCCCGCACCTCGAAATGGAGGTGGACACCGGTACTATATCCCGTGGTTCCGGCCCGGGCAATGCGCTGCCCTTTAGAGACAACTTCACCTTTTTGAACCAGGAGACTGCTCATATGGGCATAAAGGGTTACAGTTCCTTCACCGTGATCAATCATAATGCAGTTGCCGTATCCCCCGTTCCAGCCGGAATAGATTACAGATCCCTCGGCTGCTGCCAGGATGTAATTGGCTGCGCCGTGGTGGGGAGCGAGGTCAATTCCGCCGTGCCAGGCCTGCGCACCGCTGAAAGGATCTCTGCGCCAACCGTACCCGGAGCTGATCCAGGTCGGCGGTTCAATCGGCCAGTGCAGCGCTCCATGGACCCCTGAAAATTGGCTGGCAGCTTCTGCAATCAGCCTGCGGATCAGGGCATCGAGCTCCTGGGCTTCCCTCTCAAGATCCTGAATTGCTTTCAAATTTAAAGAAATTTCATCCTGCAGGTCTACCAGCAGGGCTTCCCGATCTACTGCAGCCTGGGTCATTTCAGCTTCGTTACTGGCTACCTGGTTATGCATGTTCTCCAGGCTTGTCTTTTTGTCTTCCAGTTCATCTTTCCAGGCCTGGATGATATCTCTTTCATTCTGAATTTCTTCAATCAGGCGCAAATCATTGGAAGCGATGATGCTGAGATTATGCAGGCGGGTCAGGAAATCAGAAAAACTGCTTGAATCAAAGAGCACTTCAACATAAGAAACCACGCCGTGCTGTTGGATAGCGCGCAGGCGTAGTTTTAAAAGATCTTCCTGGTAATTTAGATTTTCTTCCGCATCGGCAAGTTCTGCTTCGGCATAGTCGATCTCGCCTTCAACCAGGCTGATTTCCCGGGCCAAACGTTCCTGTTCCAGACGAAGTTCGTGGATTCTTTCTTCAAGCAGCCTTATTTCTTCCTTCAGGGCCGCTTCGCGGTTCAAGCGCTGTTCAAGGGCGCTTCTTTCATCCCTGCGCCGCTTTTCAATCTCTTCCAGTTCCTGCTGTTTATCTTCAATTTCCTCTGTAACCATACCCAAAACCGGGGCGGCAAAAAGAGAAATCACAAAAACAGACAGGAGCAGAATAATAAACCAGTGTCTTTTTCGGACAAGCATTTTGAATCCTCCCTGAAGCCTGGTTATTTTTCTTTATACTCTTAAGAACCTGCCCATGGAAAAGGTGCTGCCCAAAATACCCAGCCCTACTCCAAGAGGAACAAGATACTGTGCCAGCTCAAGAATTACTAACTCAACCGGCAGCAGGCTTAAGAAAACCAGGTTATTCACTGTGACCCACTCGACAGAATACTGATATATATAATACAAACCCAGCAATGGTAAAACCGCGCCAACAAAGCCCATCAACAAGCCTTCCAAAACATAGGGCCAGCGGATAAACCAGTTTGTGGCGCCAACATATTTCATGATAGAAATCTCTTTTTGCCGCATCATCACAGTCAGCTTAATAGTATGCGATATTAAAAAGACCGCCGTTATTGAAAGGCCTATCATCAGGCCAAGCCCCACCATCTGAATTACGCCGGTAACGGCAAATAAATTTTCCACGTATCCCTGGCCGTAAAAGACTGTTGCTACAGCCGGGTAGGTTTCAAATTCCTGGGCCAGGGGCACCACAGACTCAGGTTGCAGGGTTTTTACTTCAAATGAAGCCAGCAAGGGGTTGTCCTGTTCGGCATCATAACCCTCAAGTACCCCGCCCAACTGCCTGCGCAGCCTGTTCATATGCTCTTCACTGGATACATAACGGACTTCATCCAACAAGCCGTGACTTAAAAGCATCCGTTCCAGTTGATCCAAATCGGCTTCATCAGCCTGTTCATCTATATAAATTACAATTTCAACCTGCTTTTTTACCGTATCTGTTATATAACCGATATTCAGGTTGACCAGCATGAATATCCCCAACATCAGCAGGGTCACAATAACTACACCTGTAGATGTTATACACATCCAGCGGTTGCGGTACAGCCCCTTAAAAGTTTCACCGATTATATAGAAAAAGCCGCTACTGAACATGGGAGTAGATCCCCTTTTGCTCATCGCCAACCAGTTTTCCGTTTTCTAAATATAGAACACGTTTCTTAAAACGGTCAACTATTTCACGGTTATGTGTAGCTACCAGCACCGTGGTGCCTCGCAGATTAATACTGCGCAGCAGGTTCATGATATCCAGGCTGGTACCGGGATCAAGGTTACCGGTCGGTTCATCGGCAACAATCATTGCCGGACGGTTGGCAATCGCCCTGGCCAGGCCAACACGCTGCTGTTCCCCACCGGACAAATCGCAAACCCGGGTCTTGGTCTTATCATGCAGCCCCACCAGGCCAAGAACATGGGGCACCCTTTTCCTGATATCTTTACGGGAAGCCCCCGTTACAACCATGGCAAAGGCCACGTTATCGTAAGCAGTTCTTTCTTCCATCAGGCGAAAATCCTGAAAAACCATGCCAATATTCCGGCGCAGGTAGGGCAGTCTGTGGCGCGGAAGGCGGCCTACATTACGCCCAAAAACTTTCAAAGTGCCTTCAGTTGGCTTCAGTTCCCTGATTATCAGCTTCAGGATAGTCGATTTGCCGGCTCCGCTGGATCCGACAAAAAAGACAAATTCTCCTCGATCGACCTGAAATGTTAAATTCTCGAGAGCAAAACATTCACTCTTATCGTATTTCATGCACAAGTTTTTTGCTTCGATCATTCAGTCAGACCTTCCCGCGCAAACTTTACATAGTATTTTTCGACGATTAGATAGATCTTTCTGCTAGACATATTAATCTATTTTTACTTATTTTGCAAATTGCAGACAACCCTATTTCCGGAATTTTCACGCCCCGGCAATACATTTTTAATGCTGCTGCATTTTTTTAAATCCTTCGCCGTGAACTTCTGTTGCATTACCGATAATGATAAACGCTTCCGGGTCAATTTCATAAATAATCGATCTTAAGCGGGCTATCTGCTGTCTTGTTACCACACAAAGCAAAACTTCCCTGCCTTCACCCGTATAGCCCCCCTGGCCTTCAATCCTGGTAACGCCCCGTCCGAGTTCATAAAGCAGTTTATCATTAATCTGGGAGCCTTTGCCTGTAATAATTATCGCCGATTTCGCCAGGCCCAGGCCTTCTATGATCGCATCAATTACTTTAATTGACACAAAAAGGGAGAGTGCGGCATACATTGCCGCTTCACTGCCGAAAACAAAAATTGCCAGGAACAGGACAATTAAGTCGCCTACAAGCATTGCCTGTCCCGGGCTGATGCCTGAAGTTTTGGCAAGAATCAGCGACAACAGGGCTGTTCCCCCGGTAGATCCGCGAAAACGAAAGACAAGCCCTAAGCCTGCACCCATGATTACCCCTCCGTAAACCGAGGCCAGAAGAAGGTCACCTGTTGCCGAGGGAACCAGGGGTGCGGAAATTTCAAGGGCCAGTGAAAAGAGAAATGTGCCGACCAGGCTTGGCAGTACAATGCGGGGCCCGAGAACTATGTAGCCGGCAATGAACAGCGGCACATTCAAAACTATGATAGTCAGTCCAACAGGGATTCTGAAAAGGTGGTAAAAAACCACACCCAGGCCGCTTACACCTCCGGGCGCCAGCATGTTGGGGACCATGAACATGTTCATG